>JBDSPX010000330.1:0-9961 GCA_039930065.1 Dokdonella sp. | reverse complement strand
TTGGAAGACGTTCAACTATGCGCAGGCCAATCAAAGCAAATTCGACAGGGATCAGGCATCCGGTCACGCAATCCAGGAGACACTCGCGCAAGATGCTCGCGTGTATCAACTCCCGTATATTTCATTTCCCGAAGTGGCACCGCGTTTCAATGAAGGGTCGTATGGGCTCCTTCGCCGATATTTGCATACGCATGGAATTTCCTGGAGCTATGGCGCAATGCGCGGCCGTGAGAGCGATCAATGGATCCGGAAAATCGAGTCTTTTGCTATGCCGAAACGCCTCGCCACGCTTGCCGCTTCGGACTTCGACGCTGTGCTGATCGAACGCGCTGCCTATACCGATGGCGGTGAGGCCATTGAAACGGAAATTTCGAATCTGATCGGCCCACCTACGCTGATCTGTCCGGATATGAGCTGCTCACTGTTTCGGCTTGAACCAAGTAACGATTCCATCGCTTCACCATTGCTTCTCGTAGTTCGAGGCAGTGGGTTCCGAAGCTGGACGCGCAACGAGGATGGCCGTGACATGACCGAATCGGCTGGCGATCAACCTTCACGACTGTTTCTGCTCAACCCGCTCAAGCGAAGAGAAGTGGCAAGACTAGGATTCACCATCAGCTCCAGCAGCGATGCAATGCTCCTTGCGAAGACGGATCGATTGACGTTTCCGAGACTTCAACTGCGCGCCGGTCGAGAGGAATCGTTTGCCGGGACGATTGAACTCGATCCCGGAATCACTACGCTGATTCTTTCCGCGACTCCAACAGGCACGAACGACTCAGGGCCTCGCAACAGTAACTTCGTACTGAGCGGCGTACGTATCGATCCGATTGATGCGCCTGAAATCGATCAAGATCTGCGCAAAACAGACGCTGGCAGTGACACCATATTCTCGAGCAAAGAACGCCAATAGAATGCACACTGACGCGTCGAGACAACAGTTCAATCCTGCTAGACGGCGCTGCATTCACAACAACGATTTCGATACAAATTCAACGCCTGAATCAACGGCCATCTGGCAGCGGGCTGAACCGGTAAATCCTCATGGCTTCTTGCTCGGCTCAACCATGACAGAGGAGATCACGCGAAAATGCCACGACGGATCACTGGAGAATCCTGATTGAACACTGCCGACTCAAACAACAGATCCACCGTCAAAATTGACCAGATTTGGCGCTGGATGGGGATAGTCGTCTGGATTGCTGTCACGTTCTCGCTGCTCGGCCACTACTACGATCGATTGTATTCAACGAGCATCGACGTCGGGTTACACGGCACCTTGGTATCGCGATTGATGGATAGTTCGGATCTCCCCGCGGTAGATGAAGGCTTGGGAGAAATGGCCACATATCCCCGACTTGCGCACCTATTGGCCGCGAGAATAGGAAGCGAGCTCGGCTCTGCACTCGGTGGAATGCAATATGTCGGCTATATCTCTGTCATCCTCTTGTGGTCTTCGATCGGCTTCGGATTCCTCAGGCTACCCTCTCGCCGACGAAATTTCGCATTCCTCGCCCTGGCGATTTTTTTGTGGGCGAATCGAGAATGGTTCGGTCTCGAGTTGTTTGGCAGCGAGTTGGTCGCCACCTACTTTTTTGCGCACCTGGTGGCGCAAGCGCTCGCGCTTTTACTGCTCGTCATCGCCATTGGGCTGGAATCACGCAGACCTGAGTCATTCAATCACCTGATTCTTCTCGGTCTCGGCGGAGCTTTCCTCACGAGCGTGCACTTGCTACCCGCAGTGGAACTGATTGGCACACTGGGCGTGCTGGTACTGCTGAGCGCGTCGGTCGATCCAAAGGAGAAACGGGTGATGCGCTTTTTGGCTGGTTCGGGCATCGCCCTTTTCAGCCTCGGCCTGATCGTCGTGAACCCGGATTTCATTGCCATGTATCGGCTTAGTACAAACAACGGTTTGATGTTGCTCAAGTACGTTCACAGCGTCCGCGACGTGGCGATTCTGGCCATCGGAGTCGCCCTGCTTTCGCTTTGTCTCATTGCAATCTGGTGGCGCAAGCAAAAAACGTCCGTGAACCATGAAGGGCTATTGCTCAAATATTTTGGTGCCTTTGGACTGACATTGTCTGGATTGTGCGCGATCCAAGTCCTGCTTTTGGTCGCATTCTCAAAAGGCTCGGAATATGCCTGCTTCAAATATGTCACAGGCCTTCAGTCGCTACTCGTGCTCAACGCAATTCTCTTTCTCGTGCAGCTTGGAAGAGATCGCGCCATGGCAAGCGATAGAGGACCAAGCGTTTTTGCCCCTAGCGCACTCGCCGCACTGGCTTGCTTCTGCGTTTTCCCAAACAATACTTTCATACTCACAGGAGCAATCATCTCAGCCGAACATGAAGCACGGCTGTTCGCGAAATCCAACGGAGCACCTGCGCCAGGCACTCATGACCTCGCCATCGGCATCGCGGGAATCGGCGGCATCGGCGATTTTCTCATCTCACGCCTCGCATTGGGCACACCTTCGCTCGGTAACGCTTACGACATCCTTCTCGGACAATTTCCGAAAGACGCGATGCGAATAAACCGAATCCTCAGCAGTAGCGGATCATACCCATGGGATGTCTCGAAGTGTCGTCGAGGCGCAATGGGCTCGCTGGTGATCCTCGATGGGGCTTGTGTCTATGGTGAATTCACTTCACTCAAATGTGCCGACACAATCGAATTTTCGTCAAGCGGAGCCCTGGATCAAGCGATCAGCGGCTTTTCGAAGCCCGAAGCCAATGGCCGTTGGAGCGAAGGCTCGGTCGCCACGCTGACATGCAAGACCGATGGCAACAGTCCACACATCGCCTATCTCCAGTCATCAGGCCTTGTGACTGAATCTCATACCCAACGCATGATCGTCTCGGTCAATAAAGGAAACCCCCAGATCATTGAATACAGCACGTCACTCCCATCTCAGCAAGTGGAAATTTCACTGCCATCTGACAATCCAGCGCGATTGGATTTCCATTTTTCTTTTCCGGATGCGGTATCTCCAAAAGAGCTAGGAATGAGCGACGATGCCAGAACACTGGGCATCCTGATGTTTTCGATCAAATTCGAAAATAATTAGCGCGCCAGTTTGGTTTTTTCGCAAGAGAACGGACCATCAAGGCGCTACGCGATCCGCGTTGTGGCGTTAGACCCGCGTGAACCGAGCACCCTTTACGCTCTTGCCGTAGCGTAGTTTCTATTCAACCAGCCGCGGCCGGCCGAAGTCTGATTGAAAAATTCTTGGCGACAGTCCTACGTCGAAAGGGAGCTCGACTACGCCACCGTCGAGTTTTCGAAATCGATCAAAATTGTACTGCGAAAGTGAAAACCTGATTCCTTCGGCTCCAGCCGGAGGTTCGGACAATTGAATTCGCATCGAACGAGTTTCACTCGGATGGACGGTGCAAGGAAGCGGAATGCGCTGCGACGGAGACCTAGATTCGCTTGCCGTGCCCGGTAACCACTGAAATTCCACCGAAACCGGCGCCTCCCCAATGCCGCCGAGTGGTTTGGTCCCTCGGTTACGAATCCGCACCAGGGCGCTAGTTTGCGGCATTTCTGACGATGGTTTACTCAACGTTGCAGCGATGATGTCGCCGTCAATCTGATCCAATTCGGTCGCCGAGTAACTGATTGCGGATTGATCACAATTGAAGTTCGAGGAGATATTCCAGTCATAAACCAAAACAGTAAACTCGTCTGACTTGATCGTTCTACTCGGCTGCCCCAGATTCAATGCCAGCGAGGCGATCTTTTCGACAGTGGTTTCGCTCCGAGAGAAAGCCAGAAACGTCTCACCCACCCAGCTTGCTGGCTCGTACCAAAGGCGCTGGGTCATATAGTTGAAAGGCAGTAGGTCCTGACCGGACTCATAGATCGGACTGACGCGGGTAGCGCCCCCCGAAAGCACCGTCGTGGCGCCGGCATTCCACCAGGTTGCGTAGCCCCACTTCAAATGTTCCGCAGCAAGAAGCTCGGCCAGCCTGATTGCATATGAGCTTCGAGTTTCGAGAATTCGCATGTTCGAGTTCGTTACAGCGGGCACGAATCGCACGCTCGATACCGCGACCAAAAAGAAACTCGTCAAAATGCCCGCTAACGGCGCAGATTTCTTCCACGACTGACCCGCGCCGGAAACGCGAATCGCAGCGACTGCCAATAGCATCAGGATTGGCAAAGTAAAGTAACGCATCGTCGAGAGATCAATGGCCAACGGCGCGTATACAATATAAATTGTCAGTGATGGGATCAGCGCTGCCAACCATGCCAGCACCAGCGCAGTTCGCAAGGGATCTCGATTACGGCGCACCCGCATGACCTCGGCAAAACCGACCCAGGTCAACCAAACAGCGAATACAAGCCGAATGGTTCCAAGAAATCGCTCGAGCAAACCATCAGTCGCTACAATTTCCGAACCGCTACCTAGACTTGGCAGCCAGCTCTGGAGAAAAATCCGAGCATGCTTTCCGAGGCTAGCAAAGCCATCCCAGTAGAGCCTCGAAGCGTTGTGGACGGTTTCGACAACGCCGAAATGGAATAGTCCGAAGTACGAAATCGAAGCGATTAGAAACGGGAATCCAAAGCCCAATAGCACTGTGGCGTCATTCAAGCCGAATAGTCCCGTTAGCCTGCGCACTCCAGGGACCGATCGCGCCAAGCTCATTACCAATGCGCGATCAAACACATAGAGTGGGAACACCAGCATGACCACTGCACGCCGCGGATTTGCGAACGTGATCAGAAACACAATCGACGCCAACGCAATCAAACTCGCGCAAGAGGACTTTTGTCCCGCCTGTTGGCTGCAAAAGCGGCGCCAGATAAGGGTTGCCGAAACGAAGAAACCGGCACACAACCACACATAAGTGGTCTGCGTGAAGAGCATCAACGCGGATAGCCTCGATGGCCCTGTCGCAAGCACCGCGGTTGCCACAAGAATCATGGGAATCGGTAGCCGGGCCGCCTTCAAGAAACCGGCGAATGACAGCAACATCAGCGCAATGGCAAATACGCCAGCCACCGCATGCAGCGCAAAGCCATTGCTAAACCAGGACAGCATTGGCGCCAGGATCAGAGCTCCGGATGGCACCATGAGATCGCCATTGTTGGAGACCCAACCCCGCGGAAACAGAGATCCTTGTTTGGCGATTGATTCAGCGAGCATGTTCAGCACAGCATCATCGCTGCTGAAGTCTGCGCGACTGAAATGCACAACATAAAGAACCAGCAAACCGACCACCGCGACAAATGATGCGACGATCGTGAAATTTGCAAGACGTACTGAAGCCCGCCGTACGTGGCTATCCACGAGCTTAAAATCCATTTCAGTGCTCCACGCCTATTGCCGGGCCTTCCTGCATGAAGGCCTCGAAGGAACTTGTCAGGTAAGTGCGAACTCGAGCTCATCCAACAGATCAGCAACATCTTCGGTGCCAACAGACAATCGCACCAAGCCGTCGGTAATGCCGAGCTTCTTGCGATTGGCAGGCGGTACCGAAGCGTGGGTCATGATGGCCGGATGTTCAATCAGGCTCTCGACACCACCGAGCGACTCGGCGAGCGCGAAAAGTTTGCAGCGCTCCAGCATGCGGCGGGACTTGCGTAATCCACCCTTCACGTCAATTGAAATGATGCCGCCGAAACCGTCCATCTGGCGTTTGGCCAATGCATGTTGCGGATGCGATTTCAAACCGGGGTAGATGACACGCTCGACAGCCGGGTGCTTCTCAAGCCACTTGGCAATGATCATCGCGCTCTCACAATGCGCACGCATGCGCAGATGCAGGGTCTTCAGGCCGCGCATCGCGAGGAACGAATCAAACGGACCCGCAACGGCACCAACCGAGTTCTGCAAGAATGCCATTTGCTCGGCGAGCTCCTTGTTGTCTCCTGCGACGACGATTCCGCCGACCATGTCGGAGTGTCCGTTGAGGTATTTGGTTGCCGAGTGCAAGACGAGATCAGCACCGTGTTCGAGCGGGCGCTGAAGCATCGGCGAGCAGAACGTGTTGTCAACGACGAGAATCAAACCGTGCTTGCGCGCAAATGCACCAATCTTGGCGAGATCGACGAGCTTGAGCATCGGATTGGTGGGCGTTTCCGCCCAGATCATGCGTGTATTCGGCTTGAGCGCGGCTTTGACGGCCTGCATGTCATTGAGGTCGACAAAGCTGAAATCGAGGCCGGCGGAGCGCCTGCGCACGCGCTCGAACAGACGATACGTTCCGCCATAGAGATCATCCATCGCGATGATATGGCTGCCTGAGTCGAGCAGATCCAGCACAGTGCTCGCTGCGGCGAGTCCGGATGCAAATGCATAGCCCTGCTGCCCACCTTCCAGATCGGCGACGCACCGCTCGTAAGCCATGCGGGTTGGGTTTTGTGAGCGCGAATATTCGTATCCCTGATGCACTCCGGGACTCTTCTGCACATAGGTCGATGTGGCGTAAATCGGCACCATGATCGCGCCAGTCGACGGATCCGGGCTTTGGCCGGCATGAATGGCTCGGGTGCCGAGTCCGTGGCTGCGAGGAGATTTCTTCATGATGGGTGGTCCTGGAATTGATCCGCTTAGTCTAGCTCGAATATTCCGGACGCGCCGCCGCGGGACAACCGTCCGGCCAGAACGTGCGTGTCAAACCACGCGCTTCAAACTCTTCCCTACGGATCCAACTGAACACGTTGTCTTGCGCAACAAACAATCAGGGAATCTCGAAGCCGTTGCGGAAAATCCGATCCTCCGAATAGACCCCACTGTTGATTGCGTCATGGCGAAACATCGGCCATTGCAGGTTCTCGGGAGTCGCGTTACTCGCGGAGAAAGTCCATGCATACACGGTTACATAAGAGCCGGAGTGGCCCGGCACACTGCTGTTTGTTCCTGCGGCGACGAGTTCAATTTTGCCATTGCCATCGATGTCCGCGGCAGCAGGCGAATTGAAGAAGGCGTTGCTGCCAGACCACAGCGAGAGTTTGCCGGCTGGGGTTGGGCAACCTGCGGAATGCGTCAGTTGTTGGCCAGCCTTATTCCAGATAATAAATTCATTGGCGGCGTTGAGAATGATTTCTGGATCGGAATCTCCGAGCAGATTGACCGCGATTGGCGAGGCTACCGTACCCCAGTGCAATGAGTTTCCATCGCAGTCAGCCGGAATACTTGGCTCAAGCGGCCAGCCCGGCAACTCGGTGCCATTCGGACGGACTGCGTGGACGCGGCCATTCAGATCGTCATTGCGAAGCGTATTGAAGATTGAGACCAGACCATTGATGCCCGAGAACTTCGCCAGCCCAGGCGAGGCCGTTCGCGATGACTCAGCGGGCGTTGATAACGGCCAGCCCGGCAGGTTCTGGCCATTGGACTGAACGCCCAGCATCTGTTTGGTCACGGCATGGACGACGGCACAACTTGAAAGATCCCAGCATCGCCCACTGCCCACTGAGATTGCGAGCTCGCCGATTCCTCGGATGTCTCCGATCGCGGGCGATGAGTAAATAACATCGTCGTAGAAACGAGGAAAGCCAGCGAGTTCGCCGACGCCATTTCCGTTCATGGCTCGAAGCATTCCGCCATCGACCAGGGTAATTCCCTGCCCAGGTATGTAATTGCTGTCCGCTCCGACGACTATATCGAGCGATCCATTGCGATCGAGATCAACGATCGACGGCGACGACCAAATCGTGTCGACCACGTACTCGGAAACGCCTTTGGTCCACCATACCGAGCAATTGTCCCGCAAAACACGAAACTTGAAATCGAAACTGGCAACGGCGATCTGCATCTTGTTTGGCGTGCTCGAATCAAGCCGCCCGACCGCAGGCGAACTGTACATGCCCTGGGGGTGCACGGGATTCAATGATGTAAACGAACATTGCAGCTGACCGGTGGCACTGATCACATAGATACCGCCACCATTGAGGTTGCCAGCGCCTGCGCCGACAACCACTTCGAGCTGGCCATCACCATCGATATCCGCGACGGCTGCCTTGCTTTGTACGGGCACGTTGCCCGTCTTGTAGGACCACATCAGCGTTCCGTTGGATCTGACCGCAACGACCCGTCCTCCTTCCGTGCCGAACACAATCTCCGGGCTGCCATCACCGTCCAGGTCGACTATGGTCGGGCTTGAGTAGGAAACACTGTCATTGCCCAGTTCGGTCAACGCCGAGGGAAACCCTGTCTGGCAAGGGGGATCATTGGGTACGCCCGGATTACTGCGCGTAGGGCATGGCAAGGCCACCGCGGCAAGCGCTTGGGTGCTTACCAAAGCAAACGAAGCCAGCAATAGAATTCGAATCATCATCGGCTCCCCGATCCATCATGACCTTCAGACGGTCAAGCAGGTTACGGCGATAGTTGAATCGTCGTGCGCCCCATCCTGATGCTGCAGTGCCGCGCCTGTCAATCGCTCAAGGAGATCAGTTTCGCGGCAACAGGAACAAATCCAGATGCGAAGTGCCGTTGCCCCCATGGCGCTGGTCGCTTTTCTGCCATTGCGTCATCAATTGATCGTAGCTGGAGCATGAAACGGTTTTATCGACAGATACCATGACCTGGATCGCACTCGAATACGCGAACATCATTTCCACGTATTCACGGCAGTCGATACCAGCATTCTCGCGCATCGCAAGCGGATGAAATTCGGTTGCGATTTTCGGTTTGCAACGGGCGAACATGTTCTCAGCTCCGCGCCAAGCAAAGACTTCGTGACCTTCAATATCGATTTTCATAAAGTCCACTCGCTCGATCTCGGCACACATCGAGTCGAGACTGCGCGTCGGCGCATGTAACGACGGCCGACGGCTGGAAGGTGCACTCTGAACAAGAGCATTCGAGGTTCCTGGGTCGGTAACAATCGCCACGATTCCCGAGCGATCGGACGCGCCGAATGGAAACACATCGACATTTTTGAATTTATTGAATTCGATACCGAGGTAGATCAGCTGCAGGTTCTTGTCCATCGGTTCGATGGCGATCACTCTGCCCTGCGGTCCGACAAGCTGCGCAGCCATCATGGTGAAGTAGCCAATGTTGGCGCCAACATCGAGAAAGGTATCGCCGCGCGAAAGTTGTCTCTCGAGCAACGCAGTCACATGAGGCTCGTAGGAAACACCCTTCTCGATTGCATTGCCGATATCCCTGTCTGACGAACGCACGAAAACGCTGTATCCATCGCGCGCGATTTCAACCGGTTCGTCCGAAAGACCGCTCTTCAGCTTGAATTCGTCAGAGCTGATCAGCATCAGCGAAATTTTATGTGCGGAGAGCCCTTGCGACTCAGCCAAGGCGACAAAGAATTTCAAGCCATCATCGTCGGCCTTGCGCCCGAGGACAAGTTGATACGCAAGGTCGATTTCGGTCGGCGTCGCTGTCTGGACTTTCACTTTTACTTTATCTCGCTTCTGCGGAAATTTTACCTTTCAATAGCAAGACGAAGCAGCTACTGCACGCGTCGCCGCAGATAGTTGAGCAAATCAATCCGCGTGATCAGTCCGAGGAATTTATCGCCATCCATCACAATGGCGACGTGACCGGCATCGAATAGCGGGAGCAGACTTTCTATCGGCGACTTGACATCGAGTTTTTCGAGATGGCTGACCATCGCGGTTGATACCGGATCGCGAAATTTCGATTCGTCGGCATAGACATGCATGAGCACATCGGATTCGTCGAGGATGCCGACGATAGCGTCGCCTTCCATCACCGGAAGCTGCGAAACATCGTAGAGTTTCATGCGGTTGTAGGCGGTGACGAGCAGGTCCTTGGGGCCCACGACGACGGTGTCGCGCTGCGCATAGGGCCGAAGAATGAGATCGCGCAAATCACCGTGCGCTTCGCGGGCGAGGAAGCCGTTGTCGAGCATCCAGTAGTCGTTGTACATCTTCGACAGGTACTTGTTGCCGGTATCGCAAACGAAGACAACGACGCGCTTGGGTTCGACTTGCTCCTTGCAATACTTGAGTGCGGCGGCGA
>JBDSPX010000329.1:0-5597 GCA_039930065.1 Dokdonella sp. | reverse complement strand
GGAACCACGCCGTCGCCATTGCAATCAGCAATAGCGGCGGAATCGCATTGGCCACCGCGGGCGCCAGTCCGTAGACCGTGCCCATGCTGACCACGGCGCGTTGCAGAAAATAGAATCCGATCGACATGACGATACCGACAAACAATCGTTTCGACAGCCCCCCACTGCGCAAGGCGCCGAAGGCGAAAGGCAATGCGCAGAATGCCAGCACAAGCACATTGATCGGATAGAACAACCGCATCCAGTAGGCTTCTCGGAAACCGCGGGAATCCTGACCGTTGCGATCGAGATAGGCGATGTTGCGTGAGAGTTCGCGCAAGTTGAGGTAATCGAGATTGACGATGCTCAAGGCCAGCACATCCGGATCAAGCCCGGATGGCCAATGCATTTCGGCCGCCTTCGTGCTTGTCGCCGATGCCTCGCCAAACACCGTGCGGCGCACATCAAACAAGGTCCAGCTACCCAGGACATGTTGGGCACGCGCGGCCACCGACAGGGTCAGCAGGCGCCCTTGCTTGTCGAATTCGAAGACGCGAACGCGTTTCAGATCAACCGTGGATCCGTGCTCGGTCTGGCGTGTGCGTCCGTTGCCGGCATTGATGACCGTATCGCCGTCACGTGCCCAGATACTGCCGCCCTTGGCCAGCGTAACGTCCTTGGTTTTTGCCGCCAGAGACAAGGCCTTGGCACTTTGATCACCCCACGGTGCGATCGTCTCGCCCATGATCGCGACCATCATCGTCAACACGATCAAGGTGAGCACGACTGAAGCGCAGATGCGCAGCTTCGACATGCCTGCCGCGCGCAATGCCGTTAGTTCTCCGGTGCCGGCAAGTCCACCAAGGCCGAGCAGGCCGCCGATCAAAGCGGCATAGCCGAACATCTCATACATGCGGCGGGGCACAGTCAGCAGGGTGTAGCTCGCCGCCTTGGCCAGGGTGTAGCCGCCTTTTCCCACATCATTGAGCTCGCCGACAAAGATCGTGAACGCGTCGAAACCGACAAGAACAAACCAGGTCAACCCAACCGCGGCGAGCACCGACATCGCCACAAGTCGATCAACACGCTTGAACAATGGCCCGGTCACAGGGAGGCCTTGCGGCGCTGGCGCAGGCGCTGGTTTCGCTGAATCAACCAAAACGCGATCAGGATCGTCGGCACATAGACCCACCACAATCCCAGCGCCATCGGCATCTTTTCATGCGCCATCCAGACCCGACCGAGCGCAAGAAGATTGGCGTAAATCATGTAGCCGAGAACCGCAACGATCAGGCTCGTATAGCGTGGCTGACGTGGATTGGAGCGCGACAACGGCAGCGCCACCAGAGCCAGCACCAATACCGATACAACGGGTGCCAAGCGCCATTGTAATTCGGCACGCTGCAGGGGTTCATTGCTGCGCCACAATTCGCTGCTCGGCGCCGCACGTTTGACCGCTTCTGAGTTGTCGACGGTATCGTTGTCAGCGAGCTTGATGTCATTGCGCTCGAAGCGCAGCAAGCGGAAATCATCCTGACCCGGCTGGCCCTCGACGCGAAAACCATCCTTCAGGGCGAGGAATCGGTCGCCACCCGAGGTGTCGCGATAGAGCTCGCCGCTCTGCGAGGTGATGATGTTGATTTGCGAAGTACCGTCCGCCGCGAGTTGCTCGCTTTCGACGAACATGCGGCTGAACTTTGATCCTTCGCTCGACATGTCACCCACATAGATGACCCCATCGCGACCCGGCAACGGGACGAAGCGGCCAGGCTCAAGTCCGGCTATCAGCAGCGAGCGATTGGCTTCATCAACCAGGTGTTGGGAAAAGCGCAGTGCCGCAGGGGCAATCCAGAACGCGACCACACCAAGTACCAACGCAATCGGCACCACCAACAGAAAAAGCGGCCGCATCAAACCGCGAACATCGAGTCCGGAGGCGCTGAGCACCGCCATTTCACTATCGCGATACAGGCGGCCATAGGCCAGCAGTACACCGAGAAACACCGCCAACGGCACAAGCACATTGAGGCTGTCGATCGCGCGCAAGCCGATCATCGCGATCAGCAGATCCGCTGGCACGCGCCCGCGAGCCACCTGATTGAGCACCGCAATGAGCGTTTCGCCAATGCTGATCAGCAGCAGAACCGCGGTGACGCCGAGGAAACTCAGGGCCAATTCGCGAAGCAGGTAGCGGTCGATGATACGCAGCAACGGGGTCTATGCCTTAGAATGATGGGTTCCGCGTCACGTTTCGCCCGCGCGCAGGGTCGCAAGTCTACCCACCTGCACGCTGCCGCGCGTGACCTGCGGCATTCTTTGCACCGATTACGGAACCTTTAATGACCCTCAAGTTCAGCCAGACCCTTGAACAGCCTGAATCCTCGACCAGCGCATGCGTGATTGTCGGCGTATTCGCCGATGGCAGCATGAGTGAAGCCGCCGCGCGCATCGACCGCGCAAGCTCGGGAGCGCTCAAGCGTCTGCTCGACAGCAGCGACATCACGGCCAAGCTCGGCAGCAGTTCGTTACTGTTCTCGCTGCCTGGAATCACCTCCGCTCGCGTGCTGGTGGTCGGTCTCGGACCCAAGGCCAAGTTCGATGCCCCCGCATTCAACCGCGCCGCACTCGAAGCCGGCCGCGCGTTGAAATCCTTGCCCGTCGCGGATGCGGCATCCTGGCTGACCGAACTTGAAGTGCCCGGCTGCGACAGCGCCTGGAAGCTGCGCACAGCAGCGCTCGCCGCCGATATGCACGCGTATCGCTACACGGCGACGTTCAAGGCGAAGGAACCGTCGAAAGTCGCGCAACTGGAATCGCTGATTTTTTCAGGCGAAACCGACGAACGCGCGTTGAAGGAAGCGGCCGCGATGGCCAACGGTGTGCGCTTTGCGCGCGAGCTCGGCAACCTGCCGCCGAACATCTGCAATCCCGCGCATATTGCGGCGCAATCGAAATCCTTCGCTGATGCGCACGAGGGCGTGAGTTGCGAAATCCTCGAACGCGCCGACATGGAAAAACTCGGCATGGGCTCGTTGCTCGGTGTCGCGCGCGGTTCGGCGAATCCGCCGAAGCTCGTCGTGCTGCGCTGGAACGGCGGCGGCGAAGCCAAGCCTTACGCGTTGGTCGGCAAGGGAATCACCTTTGACTCCGGCGGTATCTCGCTGAAGCCGGGCGCTGGCATGGAAGAGATGAAATTCGACATGTGCGGCGCGGCCGGCATGCTCGGTACCTTTGTATCGGCGGTCGAACTGGCGTTGCCGCTCAACCTCGTCTGCGTGGTGGCTGCGGTCGAAAACATGCCCGACGGCGATGCGTATCGGCCCAGCGATGTGCTGACAAGCATGTCGGGTCAAACGATCGAAGTGCTCAACACCGATGCCGAAGGCCGTCTGATCCTCTGCGATGCGTTGACCTATGTGCAGAAGTTCGAGCCGCAAGTGATCATCGACGCAGCCACACTGACGGGCGCCTGCGTGGTCGCGCTGGGCAAGTACGCCAGTGGCCTGATGACCCAGGATGACGAGCTTGCCAATGAACTGCTCGATGCAGGCAACCGCACGCTCGATCGTGCCTGGCGCCTGCCGCTTTGGGACGACTATCAGAGCGCACTGGATTCTGCCTTTGCCGACTTCACCAACCTCGGTGGCAAATACGGCGGCGCGATCACCGCTGGCTGCTTCCTGTCGCGCTTCACCACCGGCTATCGCTGGGCTCATCTGGATATCGCGGGCACAGCATGGAACGAAGGCCGCAAGGGACTCGCGACCGGTCGACCGGTTCCCTTGCTCACCCAATATCTGATTGATCGCTGCGCGTGAGCGAGGCACCAGAGAAATGGCAGCGGCAGAAAACCGCTGCGATCACCGCGATGCTGGGCGTATCGCTGGTGACCGGCATCGTCATTACCGCGATGGCGCCGAATGCCGCCGAAACCGGCATGCCGCTCGGCATTCAGCTCGCCGCAAACGTGCTGCTGTTTGTGCTTGGCTTCCGCTGGTTGCAGGCCGACAGCGCCCAGCTCGATATCCGTCGACCCGTCTGGCTCAACGTTTGCATCGTTCTGCTTGCGGCGGTATTTGTGCCGTACTACTTGTTCAAGACGCGCCCCGCGGGCGCGCGTCTCGTGCCGATACTTGGTTTTTTTGGTTTGATTGTTGGTTGCGTGATCGCAACAACCATCGGCATTCTGCTGATGGGCGGCGGCCAAACCGGCGTCACCGCGCCCGCGACCTTCTGATCCGATGCCACGCGCCGATTTTTATCTGATCGACAAACCGCGCTTCCGCGAGGAGCCGCTCTTGCTCGTCTGTGAATTGGCGCGCAAGGCATTCGCCAGCGAGCAGCCGACCGTGATCTTCGCTCGCTCGCAAGATCAGGCCGAGGAGATCGATGCACGTCTCTGGGAGTTTTCAGATGACGCCTTCATCCCGCACCAAATCGCTGGCGATGACGATGATGCGATCACCGCCGTACTGATTGTTCCGCCCGGCATTGAGGTCGACGATCGACCGCTCGCGATCAATCTGCGCGACGGCTGTGCATTCGGCAATCATGCGCGGATCCTCGAAGTCGTCGCCGCCGATCCAGCCGAGCGCGATGGCTCACGCCGACGCTGGAAGGAATATCAGAAACGCGGCTTCGCGTTGAGCAAGCACGATATGTGAAGGGCGGGGAATATGCAGTCGGATTCGAACAGATATCCCAACTTCGACAAACGCCATCGCATCTGAATCTTTTTGTAGGAAGCGGCTTCAGCCAATTGCCCCCTGTTTGGGAAGATGCGTTTTCTTGGGCTCGTAGAAAGGCATCGGGCTCGAAAGCCTCCCACAGAAGCCGAACAAACGGTGCAGGCTTCTTGGGTTGGATCTTGCGTTACTGCTTCGTCGTTGGAAATGGCTTCAGCCGTGATGCTTTTTCTCGATGTGGATTGGAACGCATCGAGAATGAATGCCTCTCCCACAACTGCCACCCATTTCCGATCGATTATTTCGTACCGAAATAGCGATCGCCGGCGTCACCGAGGCCCGGCACGATATAGCCGTGATCGTTTAGCCCGCTATCGATTGCGGCAGCAAAGATCGGCACATCGGGATGCTTTTTGCGCAGATTGGCAACCCCTTCGGGGCAGCCAACCAGACACACATAGCGAATCGAGCGCGGCCTGGTTTCCTTGAGTCGATCGAGCGCGGCGACCGCGGAATTGCCGGTGGCCAGCATCGGATCGACGACGATCGCATCCCGCGAGGACATGTCGCGTGGCATGCGGAAGTAGTACTCGACCGCACGCAGCGTCTTCGCATCGCGATAAAGACCAATATGGCCGACGCGCGCGCCCGGCACCACGCTGAGCATGCCATCGAGGATGCCGATACCGGCACGCAGGATCGCCACGAAGACGACCTTTTTGCCATCGATGAGATGCCCGGTCATCGGCCCGACCGGTGTTTCGATGGCTACCTCGTGCAGCGGTAAATCGCGCGTTACCTCATACGCCATCAGTGCTGAAAGCTCACCGAGCAGGCGACGGAAATCCACCGTGCTCGTCGACTTCTTCCTTAGCAAGGTCAACTTATGCTGCACCAACGGGTGCCCAATCACCTCCACGCCTGCCGTCATCG
>JBDSPX010000328.1:0-10803 GCA_039930065.1 Dokdonella sp. | reverse complement strand
CGCGCGCATCGAGCTGCCACTGGTCGCCAACGACACCCACGTTGCGATGGTCGCCATCGGGATAGTCGATTCGCACGTTGTAGCGTTGCGGGCCTAGCTGACGCGCTTCAAGTGTGACGAGCAGGGTCTCCGTGGTCAGACGACGATAGCCAAGCAGGGCCGATGCCGAAAAAGCGCCGAGCAGGGTCAAAAGCAGAAATACCATCGTCCACAAGCTGCGATGGCAGGCCGAAAAACGATGGCGCTCACGCCAGCGTCGGCGTGCACCGAAGCCGCTGATCAAGGTGAACAGCGCGCAAAATCCGGCGAAGAAATACAGGGCGATCAGGATCGGCGTCAGTGGCATGCATCTGAGGATACCTGTTTCGTCCTCCATTCTGCACGGTGCCGATTTGCCGGTTCAGGTCGGTCGGGTTGAACGGCGGCGTTATACTCCCGGTCATCCTTTATTCCGGGTCCTCTCGATGTCGCGCATTTTCCGCCTGTTGCTCTCGCTGATTGTTTTGAGTGGTCTGGTTGCCTGTGGCAATAAAGGCGATCTGGTCAAGCCTGCCGAACCGGCCAAGGCGGCTTCGCTCGGCGCTTGAGCCAGCACGATGAGCCTGAAATTCAGCAAGATGCACGGCATCGGTAACGATTTCGTCGTCGTTGATTGTCGCGAAGGGGCGCTCGCACTCGATACGGCAGCGATTCGTCGACTCGGTGATCGTCATTTCGGCGTCGGTTTCGATCAGCTGCTGACGATCGAGCCAGGTTCGACCGAGGACTGCGCATTCCACTATGGGATCTGGAATAGCGACGGCTCGCGGTCCGGACAATGCGGCAATGGTGTGCGCTGTGTGGCGGCGTGGCTCGCGCGCGATGGCGCGTTGGACAAAGGCTTGGTGCGTTTGATGAGTCCGTCGGGCCCGGTGCGCGTCGAGGTACTGGCTGACGCACGTGTTCGCGTTGATATGGGCGAACCTCGTTTTGCGCCTGCTTCGTTGCCATTCGATGTCGCGCACGAAAGCGATCAATACAACCTGCATGTTGCCGGTCGCGCGGTCGTGTTTGGTGCGGTGTCGATGGGTAATCCGCACGCGGTGATTGCGGTTGACGACGTTGCATCGACAGAAGTGGGCCTCATCGGTCCGCAGGTTGAGGGTGCGGAAGCGTTTCCTCGCGGCTGCAATGTGGGTTTTGCGCAAATCCAATCGCGCTCCGCAATAGGCTTGCGTGTCTGGGAGCGCGGTGTCGGCGAAACCCTGGGCTGTGGCAGCGGTGCCTGTGCAGCCGTCGCCGTGTTGCACCGATGGGGCAAGGTGGACAGTGAGGTTGACGTCAGTCTGCCGGGTGGCACGCTGGCAATCCAATGGCAGGGCGTGGGACATTCGTTGTGGATGACCGGTCCGGCAACATTTGCATTTGAAGGGGTATGGCATGAGTGAACTGAGCGTGCGCGATGGTCTCAACGCGATGGAAGTGGCCAGCTATCTGCGCCGCAATACGGATTTCCTCAAGGAGTTTCCAGATCTTGCGATGCTGTTGCGGCTGCCGCGAGAGCAGGGCCCTGCGGCGTCATTGGCCAGCTATCAGCTCGAAGTGCTACGCGACAAGAACAACGAGTTCTCGCGCCGCCTGCATGATCTGATCGAGATCGCCCACGAAAACGAAACCCTGATGGTCCGCGTGCATACGTTGACTCTTGCCCTGATGCGCGCAACGAGTCTGGCCGATACGGTAACCCGCGTCGTCGCCAGCCTGACCGAGGATTTCCACACCGACCTCGTCCGCGTCGTGCTGTTTCGCAGTGATCCGGATTTGCCGGCGGCGGAATGGCTGCTGGTCGAGGCCGATGGACGCAACGCGATGCCGGCCTTTGCCGAATTTCTCAAGCGTGGTGAGCCGCTCTGCGGTCGTCTGCAGCAGGACAAGCTCGACGCCTTGTTTGGCGCGCGCGCCGGCGACGTGCAATCAACGGTTCTGCTTTCGATCGGCGAAGTCGGCATGCTCGCGATCGGCAGCCTCGATCCGAATCGCTTCCATCCCGGCATGGGCACGGTGTTCTTGCGTCTGATTGCCGAAGCGATGTCGGCAGCAGTCGGACGCTACCGCGCCGCGGCATGACATGAGTGCGCCGCTGGCCAGTGCGATCGATCGCTATCTCGGCTATCTGCGTGTTGAGCGACGATACTCAGCCTCGACGCTCGACAACTACGCGCGCGCGCTCGGCAAACTGATTGCCTACGCGGAACGTATCGGCATCACTCGCTGGAATGAATTGCGCAGCGCCCAGTTGCAGGCATTGCTCGCCGAACAACACCGCGGCGGGCTTTCGCCGGCCAGTCTTGGGCTTTTCCTCTCGTCGTGTCGCAGTTTCTTCCGCTATCTGGCGCGCGATGGCGAGGTCATGGTCAACCCGGCCGTGGGTGTGCGCTCGCCGAAGATCCCGCGCAAGCTGCCCAAGGTGCTCGATGCTGACGAGATGGGCGCCCTGCTCGAATTTCCCACCGATGATGCCGAAGCCGTGCACGATCGGGCGATGCTTGAGTTGCTCTATTCGAGCGGTCTGCGCGTCGCGGAAATAGTCAGCCTGCGCTGGTCCGATCTGGATACCGGCGAAGGCATGTTGCGAGTCACCGGTAAAGGTTCAAAAACACGCATTGTTCCGGTCGGTCGGCAGGCCTTGTCTGCGCTGGCAGCCCTGCGATCGCAAGATCGCGGCGGCGATGACGATCTGATTCTGCGCGGACGCCTGGGTCGGCCACTCAGCACCAACGGGGTGCGCACACGGCTCAAGCGGCGCGCGCGCGATCAAGGCGTCTGGCAACGCGTCTATCCACATTTGCTGCGCCACTCGTGCGCGAGCCATCTGCTCGAATCCTCGGGCGATTTGCGTGCCGTACAAGAACTGCTGGGGCACGCCGATATCGGTACCACGCAGATCTACACGCATCTTGATTTCCAGCATCTGGCCAAGGTCTACGATGCCGCGCATCCGCGCGCCAAGCGTCAAGTCAAATAGCGTTTTACGCTGGATTTTGTTCAGCGCGCGTCTCGGGAGATGACGATCAGGTGAACCGGAATTTGCGCTTGCACGTCGCATTCAGGTGCGTTCGGGCAGCCTTGGTCCACCGCGTGCTTCGCCAGCGAGGCGCGCACGAGAATCCCCAAGGAGAACACTAATGACGCACCACGCAAAGTTCATGTCCGCGACAACGCTGATCGGCGATGGCATCCTCAATCCGCAGGGCGAAACGCTTGGCGACCTCAAGGAAATCATGCTCGATACGGCAAACGGCAAGATCGCTTACGCCGTGGTTTCCTACGGCGGCATCCTCGGCCTCGGTGACAAGCTGTTTGCGGTGCCGTGGAGTTCTTTCACGATCGACTTCGAGAACCACAAGCTGATCCTCAATGTGAGCAAGGAGCGCTTAAAGGATGCTCCCGGGTTCGACAAGGACACCTGGCCCAATTTCGCCGATCCTGCATTCGCATCCACCCTCGGCACCTACTACACGGGCTGATCGACCCGCTCGAAAGTTCCTGTTCGAGACCGGCGTAAGCCGGTCTCTTTTTGTCCGCAACTCGTGCCATGCCTTTACCAGACAATGTGTCGGCCCTTGGAATGGTCCTCGCCACCCCCAGATCATCGGATCCCAATCTTTCGCGGAATTGCGATGGAATCCTTTCACGCCACAACCATTGTCTCGGTGCGCCGCAACGGCAGAGTCGTCATCGGTGGCGATGGCCAAGTGACACTGGGCAACACGATCATGAAAGCGAATGCACGCAAGCTGCGCCGCCTTGGCAAGGGCGATGTGCTCGCGGGATTCGCCGGTGCCACCGCCGATGCGTTCACCTTGTTCGAGTTGTTCGAGGCCAAGCTTGAGCGCTTCAGCGGCAACCTGACACGCGCCGCCGTCGAACTTGCCAAGGACTGGCGTACCGATCGTCGCCTTGGTCGTCTGGAGGCGATGCTGGCCGTCGCCGACAAGGACGCCTCCCTGCTGATTTCCGGTAACGGTGATGTCGTCGAACCTGAAAACGGATTGATCGCAATAGGTTCGGGCGGACCCTTCGCGCAGGCGGCCGCGATGGCCCTGCTCGAAAACACCGATCTCGACGCCCGCAAGATCGTCGAGCAGTCGCTCAAGATTGCAGGCGATATCTGTATTTATACGAATGGCAATGTGACGGTGGAGGAGCTGGGAATAGAGAGTCGGGAATAGAGAATGGTTTTGAGCAGAGGCGAGATACTCTGCAGCGCTGATATTGCCACTCTCGATTCCCGATTCTCGATTCCCGGCTTTGAACCCATTCTCAATTCCCCATTCCCGATTCCCGGCTCTCAATATGCAATCCATGACCCCTCGCGAAATTGTCCACGAGCTTGACCGCTACATCATTGGCCAGAATGCGGCGAAGCGGGCGGTGTCGATTGCCTTGCGCAATCGCTGGCGGCGCATGCAACTTGATCCCGAGCTGCGCAACGAGGTGACGCCGAAAAATATCCTCATGATCGGTCCGACCGGGGTCGGCAAGACCGAAATCGCCCGACGCCTCGCCGCACTGGCGAACGCGCCGTTCATCAAGGTTGAAGCAACCAAGTTCACCGAAGTGGGTTACGTCGGCAAGGATGTCGAGCAGATCATTCGTGATCTTGCTGATGCGTCGGTGAAAATGACGCGCGCGCAGGCCAAGGCTCGCGTGCATGCGCAGGCGGAGGATCGTGCCGAGGACCGCATCCTCGATGCCTTGCTGCCGCGTCGGCAGACGGTTGGCTTTGCCAACGAGCCGCAGCAGCCGGATGAGCGCGCGGCCGAAACTCGGCAGAAGTTGCTCAAGCAATATCGTGAGGGTCAACTCGATGATCGCGAGATCGAGATTGATGTCGCTATGAACGTTGGTGTCGAAATCATGGCACCGCCGGGTATGGAGGAAATGACCAACCAGTTGCACGGCATGTTTCAGTCGCTGTCGAGTTCGAAGACGCAGAAGCGCAAGCTTCGTGTGGCGCAGGCGCGACCGATTCTGATCGAGGAGGAGGCCGGCAAACTCGTCAATGACGAGGAGATCAAGACCCAGGCAATCTACAACTGCGAGCAGAACGGCATCGTCTTCATCGACGAGATTGACAAGGTTGCCCAGCGCGGTGAGTTCAGTGGCGCAGGCGTCAGCCGCGAAGGCGTACAGCGCGACTTGTTGCCCTTGGTCGAAGGTTCCGCCGTATCGACCAAACACGGCATCGTCAACACGGATCACATCCTTTTCATTGCATCCGGCGCGTTCTCGCTGGCCAAGCCCTCGGATCTTATTCCTGAACTGCAAGGCCGCTTCCCTATCCGCGTTGAACTCGGCGCGCTGAATGCCGACGATTTCCGCCGCATCCTGAGCGAGCCGCAGCACGCCCTGACCAAGCAATACACAGCCTTGCTCGGTACCGAAGGGGTCAAGCTCGAATTCACCGATGAAGGGATCCAGCGCCTCGCCGAAGTCGCGTTCCAGGTCAACGAACGCACCGAGAATATCGGCGCACGTCGCCTGCATACGGTGCTCGAACGGCTGCTCGACGAGATTTCCTTCACGGCTTGTGACCGCGAAGCCGCGGCGTTCACGATTGACGTGGCCTATGTCGATGCGCATCTCGGTGAATTGATCAAGGACGAGGATCTTTCCCGCTACATTCTGTAGCGGCGGGAATGGGGAATCGGGAATAGAGAATCGGCTAAAGCAACACCGCATTCCTTGGCTCCTCTTCTACCCATTCCCTATTCTCGATTCCCCATTCTCGCCGCTGCAGTTGCAGCGGCCGCCCATTCAACCGACCATAGCGCCATGAGTACTGTTGTTCCTTTCAAATCCCGAGGCGTCCGCGCCGTGTTGCGTGAGGCTTACGAGGCACATATCCCGATGCGTCTGGCACGTGAACGCATCCAGCCCGGCTGGATTCACGGTTATGTGATTGGACTTTCACGCGACTTCTGCCTGATCGCCGAAGTCGGCGATGCAATGCGTTTCGATGGGTATGTGATCGTTTTGATTGCCGATCTGAGCCAGATCGAAGAGGATCCTTCGCGCGAATTCGTCGAGAAGGCTCTGGCATTGCGCGACGAGCCGCTGCTGATTCCGAAAGATTTCCCGCTCGATGACTGGGCCACGATTGCCGACGCGGCGATGAAATTTGCGCCACTGTTGTCGATCAATGTGGTCGAAGACGAAGATGGGGAAGTCAGCTACATCGGCCAACTCGCCGGATTCGAGAGCGACGCGTTGCTGTTGCGCGAGGTTGATCCGAACGCGCACTGGCACGACGACGCAGGCGACTACGGTTTCGATGAGATTGCCTCGATCGGCTTCGGCACCGGTTATCTCGATGCGCTTTGGCAGGTCGCCGGCACTCCGACCGATCCGATGAGTCCACGCGTACCGCGCTCGGATTCTGTGCATTGAGTGCAGGGAATTGGGAATGGAGAATTGGGAATTGTAAGACCCGCAAATTGCGATCCTATGCTTTGGTTTTGGCTTTAACTATTCCCGATTCTCTATTCCCGTTTCCCATCCAATGACCCCAACCCAACTCACCCTTCACCGCGCATCGCACGCCCTCGAAGTCGGATTCGAAGACGGCAGCAGCTTTCGGCTGCCGTTTGAATATCTGCGCGTCAACTCGCCTAGTGCGGAAGTGCAGGGACACGGGCCGGGGCAAAAAGTGCTGGTCCCGGGCAAGCGCGATGTGGGTGTCGACGAGATCGTGCCGGTAGGAAACTACGCGGTGCTGCTCAAGTTCAGCGATGGCCATCAAACCGGTATTTTCTCGTGGGACGTGCTCCACGAACTCGGTCGCGACTTCGACAAGAATTGGGCCGAGTACCTGGCCGCTCTCGAATCAGCGGGTCAGTCTCGCGCACCTGCTGCTTAGAATGGCGTCACCTGACTAGGCTGACGCGCGTGGATGACGTCTGCAAGGAGCGTCTTGCGTGGCGACAAGGCTCAGAGGCGTGGCTTCGCCAAGACGGTTGACCCGTCATACCAATCAATGGGTTCGCTTGTGATGCTTTAAAGAGCGTCAGCGCGCAGCGCCGACCCACAAAGGCAAGCTTCAGGAAAAAATTGTCGGCCGGACCGCCGATCAAACCGGCGGAATTGCCAGGTCTTTTCCCAAGTCCCGAATTTCGGCTTTCAACAACCGAATGGCTGGTCATCCCGGCTTTTGGCCTACCAACCGCCGCCGCCGCCACCACCACCCCCGCCTCCTGACGAACCACCGCCCCCTCCGCCCGACGACGATCCTGGTGCCGTGGCCGATGAGCTGATCGCGCTGCTCAGACTCGAGCCCAGAGAGCTGCCGAAACTGCTGGCATCGAAGCCGCGTCCCATGTCGCTTGCGTACCACGCCATTCCTGCTGCAGCAGCGGCGACTGCGGCTGGGCCGATGGCATCGGAAAGTTTGTCGCCCCAGGTTTTCTCGACATCAAGCGCCAGCGCATAGGGCAGCAGGCGCTGATACTCATCGACATTCATCGGCGGTGATTTGGCTCTGGCCAGATCATCACGCTCGGCCACGCCTAGGTATAGACGCAATCCTTCGATGCGATCGAGCAGTTTGCGACCTTGCTCGGTTGGCGCGCGCATCCAGTAGCCAAATGGCACCTGGACGATGGCCAGCAACGCGACCAGGATCGCGAACAGCAGGCTGCTCGACCAGGTCAAAACGCCAGCCGCAACCACCATAGCGAGGGTGGCAAAAATTGCACCGATGGTCAGGCCGATGGGTCGTCGACCGTCGTTCCAGGCAACGATCATTTTGTAGATAACCGTCGTTGCGCCGGAAGCCACAACAAACGTGAAGACCGTGGGCACAATGACCACCGCACTTGCCGGCAAACGATCGATGAGGAAGGCCGCGACGATCGCGGCGATCGAAATCAGCGCGCCAAGACAGCCAATGCCGTCATTGCGTTTGAAATTTTCCTTGGCAAATGTGGACTTGAGGTAAGCCTCGTGGCCGCTGCGCGCGGCGCCGATGGTCGTGTGATTCTCGTTCTTGAATTCCAGCGACGAATGCGATCCGAGCAGCCCTTCGTAGAGTACACGCGCGGACTCCGCAACATCCCCGCCGGGGCGGTTGACGCGCTGGATCGAGAAGTCGGACTTGCCCTGTTTGCTGATCTTCACGGCGCCGCAGACGCCGAGATCAACGATGTCCGCAGCAAAACAGCGATCGTCGTAACCCATGAGTCGAATATAACGCGTGGCTGCCGGGGAGAGTCCGTCCGGTGGATCGTATTCGGGAATGACGACGCCACCTTTGGGATCTCGACCGACGCGTCGCCACTGGGTGTATAGAAATCCAACAAGAACAAGCAGACCTATTCCCAGGACGGCCTCACGACGATTGTCGCCAGCAAACCAGCTCAGCCTCTGCCGCATGTCCGGCGCGGCGATGGTGCCTTTCGGGAAGCTGACCACCACGGTCAGCCCATTCTCAGCAGGCAATGAGCGCGTCGACTTGATCATGGCGTGTCCATTTTCACTGACACTTGCCGTGTAATCCTGTGCCTTGGAGCCTTGCGCGCCGGTATAGCCTTCGACCTTGATCCGCGATGCGTCAACGCTGCCCGGCAGCACAACCTCGGCGCTGGCGGCATCGATGGTAAATCCCCAGCCATTGCCGGTGACATTCCAGTAGAGCTCGTCGTGATCGTCGAAGAATCCGAGCTGTCGTTTGGTGCTGTAGCGAAAGACATAGGTATGCTCTCCGCTATCGAGCATGACGTTGGCGTCGCCGAAATAGACGCGCACGCCGTTGGACTGTCGTTCGCTATGCCACGGTTCGGTGTTGCCATCGCGGGTCACATCAATCGGCTCGAACAGCACATCGACGCGATTGCCGTTGCGATCGGAATAGTGCGTCGGAAAATCACGGTAGATGCCGCGCCGTATGCGATCGCCCTCGGCGTTGACCTTGATCGTCTCGGCAACCGTCATTGAACTGTCGGCGGCGATGCTGATGTCGCTATGGAAATCGAGAATACGTTCGTCGGCCTGCACGGCCACGCAGCAAAGCATCGAGAAGACAATCGCTAGCAGGCGTTTCATGGTGCGTTCCTTTGTTCGACGTTGGCCTCAAGAACTCTCCACGTTGAAAGCCAGCCAGACGGGCCACGATCAAATTGGGGAATTGCTCGATTCGGATATTGAACTCACTTACGGCATCTTTGTAGATACGTCACACATGCTGCAGATCCTCGAACGATGCGAGGTCACACTATTGATTCGGCCCTTAAATAGTCGCGATATTGACCCGGTGGCGAGCATGGGAAACATGAGGGCAGTTCCACCCACTTCCGTTCGTGGTGAGCCGAGCCTGTCCTGAGCCTGTCGAAGGGAACCATGATCGGAAGTGGCCAGAGAGGCTCGGCAACTTGGAAACACCCTTCGACAGGCTCAGAGCCTGCCCTGGACTTGATCCGGGGGCGAACGGCTTAGGTTGGATCAATCTTTAATGTGCAACGTCGTACTATTTAAGGGCCGAATCAATAGGGGCAATCATCCACGTTGCCGATCACCATTTGACGACTCGGGAAACCCGGTTGCGGCCTTCGTTCTTGGCCCGGTAAAGCGCGGCATCGGTTTCACGCAGCAGATCTGCCGCGCTGTCGCCCGGCAGTGGAACCCGACTCATGACCCCTGCACTGATCGTAATCGTGTGGGTATGGTTGCCGAGCATTCGCGGTGGCATCGCTTCAACCATGGCACGCATGCGCTCGGCGCAGCGCGCGACCGTCTCGATGTCGGCATCGATCAGAAGGCAGGCGAATTCCTCGCCGCCAAAGCGCGCGACCAGATCCTGTTCGCGCATGGCACTTTGCAATGCCTGGGCGACGGCACGCAGGGCGACGTCGCCTGACAAATGTCCGTGCTTGTCATTGAATGCCTTGAAGTGATCGACGTCGAGCACGATCAATCCGATCGGCAGGGATTGTGCGAGGGCGCGATCAATCGCCGCATTGATCACCTCCATCAGGCGCCGGCGATTGGCTACACCGGTCAGCGGATCCTGATAAGAAAGCTCGGTCAGGCGCTGATTGGCAGCACGTATTTCCGATGTGCGTTTGGCGACCTCGCGTTTGAGACGGCGTTGGCGCAGGCGCAGGCCGCGGTTGTAAAGCAACACGAAGCCCGCAGCGAGACAGAGTGCGAGCAAGCCCAGCAGAATGCGAATCTGCGATTGTTCCCACCAGCGTGCATCGACGTTGAAGCGAAGCGAAATCGGGGTGCTTGGCTTGCCAGTGTAATCACGTCCTTCTACTTTCAGCTCGTAGGAACCCGGCGGCAAGCGGCTGAAGCGGCGCCGGTGTTCGCTGGTCCAATCGCCGACGTGGGCATCGAAGCCGACCAGCTCGGTTCGATAGGTGGACTCCTCTTCGCGCAATCCCGACAACACCGAGTAGCCGATACTGAGGTCTTCGCTGCCTGCCGCAATGACGAAATCCGGACCCTTGTCCGGATCACTGCTTTTGCCATCGACGAGAAGTTCGGTGAAGCGCAATGGCTTCGGTTGGATCTGGTGCGAAGCGGTCTTGATGTTCGGGTCATACATGCTCAGGCCACCGAGCGTACCGACCCAATAGCGATCGTGTGCATCGACGAATTGGGCATTGGTATTGCACTCGTCGTGGACAAGGCCGTCGCGTCGGTGAAACACGCGCTCGGTATAGTGACCATTCGCCTCTGGCGTCAGTTGCTGGACGCCGTTGTTGGTACAGATATACAGGCGTCCGCCGCTGTCTTCACTGACCGAATAGACGGTTGGATCCG
>JBDSPX010000327.1:0-4948 GCA_039930065.1 Dokdonella sp. | reverse complement strand
TCGCCACGCTGTCGCTGTCGCCGACCTACATGAGCGCGATGACCCATGTCGTCCTGGCCCGCGATCTGTATCCGGAGCGTTTGCAAGGGGACGAGCCCGAGGAATTGGAGGTCGTGCCGTGGAAGCTCAGCGAATTGCACACGTTGCTGCAAGAACCTGAAGTCAGCGATGGTCGCTCGATCGCCGCTCTTTTCATCGCTCGCGAATACCTCGCCGGCCGCTACCGACCGATCCCATGATGCTTGAAAGCCTGATCCCCGAGGTCTGCGCGATCGCGCGACTCGCCGCCCATGCAATCCTTGAAGTCTATGAAAGCGAGTTTGCGGTCGAGCACAAGGATGATCGCTCGCCCCTGACCGCGGCCGATCTGGCTGCGCATCAGTGCATCGTCGATGGACTGCGCAAACTCACACCAGAACTGCCAATTCTTTCCGAAGAATCCGCGGCGATTGATTGGGAAGAGCGTCGTCAATGGTCGCGTTACTGGTTGGTTGATCCACTCGATGGCACGCGTGAGTTCGTCAAGCGCAATGGCGAGTTCACCGTCAATATCGCCCTCATTGACGGCGACCGCAGCGTGCTCGGTGTGGTTCAGGCGCCGGTGACCGGCGCGATCGCCTGGGCCTGGCAGGGTGGCGGCGCGTGGATGGCCGAGGCCGAAGGCGAGCCGCATCGCTGCCAGACGCGGTCTCCCGCAGATCCGCTGATCGTCGCCGGCAGTCGTTCGCATGGCAATCCCAGACTAGCGGAAATGATGGATCGGATTGGTCCGCATCAAATCGTGCCGCTCGGTTCGTCGCTCAAATTTTTGCGCATCGCAGCCGCCGCAGCCGATCTGTATGTGCGTCTCGGGCCGACATCCGAGTGGGATACCGCCGCGGCCCAATGCGTGCTCGAAGCGGCCGGTGGAGCTGTCGTCGATCTGGCTGGAAATCCACTGCGTTACAACACCCGCGATTGCCTTCTCAATCCGGAATTCATAGCCTGCGGCGACCCGCAGACACGCTGGGCTGATCTGCTTCGCGGCGATTGAGCGGACGCCGCGAAATGACGCAGGGACGGCGCGTGACGCTTGAATCCGGCACGATTCGTGCTTTCAAGGTCTGCTGCGTCGAGTTGGCGTTTTTATCCGGCTGCTGGCTGTAATAGGCGGTGTCCGTGCAATGAACGTCGCTACGGGGGTGAGGGTGGCTGCAAGCCGCTTTGACCAAAGGTTAGCCAGCGGCAACGTTTCAAGGCAAAGATTGGTGACCGCCCATCGCGGGCGTCAGTCGTCAAGATCGTGCAAATGACGTCACGACACGTTCCAGGCATTGCGCATAGTGAACCCGTTTTGATTCAGGTGGTGGCGATGAACATGATTCTGCTGGCCGATACCTCGCAAACCCGACGCCGCGCGCTGTCCGCGATCTTGAGTCAATCGGGCTTCGTGGTCACCGCGGTTGCAACCCTCGCCGAAGCCTACGAAACCCTGCAGCGTTCGCAAATCGGTCATGCCAGCATTGATGCCGTCGTGCTCGGTTGGCCGGAATACTCCGAAGGGATTGTCGAGGACGTATTCGGCCTGTTGCACGGTGCTCGATTCGAGCACTTGCCGGTGCTGATCATGGCCGATTCGAGCAATGCGAATGCGGTCAACTGGCGCATGTCGCGGCCGCGTACCGCGCTGACCTTGTGGTCTGAATACCTGGAAGCGCCGAATGCGGTCGGCCAACTGCTGCGCCCGAATGAAGACATCAAACCGGTACTGAGCGCACACGACGAGCAGATCCGGATCCTGCTGGTAGATGATTCGGCGACCATCCGTGCGGGTTACTCGCGATTGCTGCAGAAGCACGGTTATCACGTCGATGTCGCAGAAAGTGTTGCCGAGGGCTGGAAGAAGGTAGCCGAACACAACTACGACATCGCGATCATCGACTACCTGATGCCCGAGCAAAACGGCACAGCGCTGATCACGCTGATACGCAACAATCCCGAAACCCAGCACATCCTCACCGCGACGATCACAGGCACCTATTCCGATGCGGTGATTTCAGAATCGCTGGCATGCGGTGCGCTCGAGTGTTTGTTCAAAAGCGAATCGCGTGAACTCCTGCTGGCGCGCATCGCCTCGCTGGCACGCACGATCAACGACCGCAAGGCCATCGACAACGAGCGCCGTCGCCTGCAGGGCATTCTTTCGTCGGTCGGCGAAGGCGTCTACGGGGTCGATTCCGAAGGAGTCATCCAGTTCATCAACCCGGCCGCACTCGATCTGCTTGGCCATACCGACGCCAATGATCTGATCGGACATCTGGCGTTCGATGCATTCCACTACGCCGACGAAAATGGAATGCCGATGCAGCGTGCGGCTTCCCACCTCAATCAGTGTTACGCCAGTGGCAGTCAGGTCTCCGCCTTGCAGACGCGTTTCTGGACCTCGGCCAAGCGTGGCATTCCAGTCGAATGCAATGTGCATCCCTTGCGCATGGATGCCGAGCAAAATGGATCGGTCGTCGCCTTCCGCGATATTTCCGCGCGTCGTGTTCTCGAAGACGAACTGCGCTGGCAGGCCGAGCACGATAGTCTGACCAAGCTGTTCAACCGCGGCTGGTTTGAAGCCCAGCTTGAGCAGGAATGCAATCGCGTGCGCCGCACTGGCCAAGCGGCCATGTTGCTGTTCATCGATCTCGATCGCTTCAAGTACATCAATGACACAGCCGGTCATGTCGCAGGCGATCGCCTGCTCGTCGAAGTCAGTCAACGCCTCAAATCGCGATTGCGCGGCAGCGACTATCTGGCGCGCATGGGCGGCGATGAATTCGCCGTGCTGCTGACCAATGTCGGCGCCAGCGACCTGATGAGTCTCGCCGATGGATTCCGGCGCGTGCTCACGGCGACGCCATTTACCTACGGCGGCAAAAGCTACCGCATCACCTTGTCGATCGGTTGCGCAAAAATCGATGAGACCTCGTATTCGCCTGGCGATGCCATGTCGCACGCCGATATCGCCTGCCACATGGCCAAGCGCAGCGGGCGCAACCAGTGTCAGATGTATTCGCCCGAGACCGGCCGACTGGCCGCTCTGGATGAGGATCTGGGCTGGTCGGTACGACTCGAAGAGGCCTTGCGCACAAATAGATTTGTACTTTGTTATCAGCCGATCGTGCCACTCAAGGGCATCGAGAACGACAGTGCTACGAGCAACAACAGCAAGGACATCTGGTTGCGTCAACTCGAGCGCAACCCTTACGAGGACGCGTTGTTTGAAGTGCTCGTGCGCCTCAAGGGCAATCAAGGCGAGCTGATTTCACCGAATGCCTTTCTGCCGGCCGCCGAGCGCTTTGGACTGATGCAGGAAATTGATTTCTGGGTAATCGACCATGCCTTGATGGCGCTGCGCGAAACCCGCGACAGCCCGCGCCGGATCGCTTTGACGATCAATATCTCGGCGCAAACGCTCGAAAAAGCCGGAATTATCGATTTCGTCACCGCCAAGATCGTCGAATACGATGTCAACCCGGCGGCCATCGTCATCGAGATCATCGAATCGCATTCGATCAGCGACATCGAGAATGCGCAAGCGCAGTTGTCGGCCTTGCGTGCATTAGGCTGCCGGATCGCCGTCGACGATTTCGGCACCGGCTTCTCGACCTTTGCGTATCTGCGCCAGATTGAAGCCGATATCCTCAAGATCGATGGCTCGTTGATCCAGGGATTGCCGGCCGACCCTCTTGATCGCACGATCATCGCCGCATTGACTTCGATCGCCGAGACCGCCGGCAAGAAGACCGTCGCCGAGTGCGTGGAAGATGTGGGCATGTTGCGTACGTTGTACGAATGTGGCGTCGACATGGCGCAGGGCTATATTGTCGGCATGCCTCGCCTGCATCTGCCCAGATCACTGCCAACCTTTGGCACGACGATGTTCGAGGGGCAGCCGCAGAGCGTGGAAATCGACACTGGACTGTTCCCGCCGCCGCCTGAAGTCATCGCGACCGTCCCGGCTGTCGCCGTGTAGTCAGTTCTCCGTGTCGATGCGCATGCGCAGATGGCCATCCTCGACACGAAAGCGCAGCTGGCGATAGCGCACGAGATAGCGGATGCCGACCAGTGCTGCGATGAATCCAGACGCGGCGCCGATACCCATCGACCAGCGCGCGCCGAAATGGTCGGCGACCCAGCCGACTATTGGCGCACCGATCGGTGTGCCTCCGAGGGCCAGCGCAAGCAGGATCGCGAGCACGCGTCCGCGCATGGCCGGCTCGGTGGTTAGTTGCACAATGCTGTTCGCCGTGGTCATGAAGGTTTGTGCCGAGATCCCGACGAGGACGAGTAGCGCTCCGAACAACAGGTGATTGGGCATGAGTGCGGCCAGGGTCATGCCGACACCGAAAAGCGTGGAGCCGACCAGCAACAGCGACAACCGCGGTTGCGCTCTGCGTGCTGAAAGCAGGGCGCCGGCAACCGAGCCCACTGCCATCGTTGAAATCAGTGCGCCGTACTGTCCGGCGCCGCCGTGGAACACGGTCACCGACATCATCGAAATGAAAATCGGGAAGTTGAGCCCGAACGTGGCGATCAGGAAAAGCATCAACAGGATCGCCATGAGGTCCGGTCGCGTCCAAACGTAGCGGAACCCTTCGAACAGGCTGCCGCGCATGCGCACCGCACGCGCATTGCGGCGCAACTCGACAACCCGAAGCAGGCTCAACGACGCAATAACCGCGACAAATGAAACCGCATTGAGGATGAACACCCAGCCCGTGCCGATCGCCGCGATCAGGAGTCCGGCCACGGCTGGGCCGATCAGACGCGCGGCGTTGAACGACGTCGAATTGAGTGCCACCGCGTTCGACAGTTCCGATTCGGAGACCATGTCCGAGACGAAGGTCTGCCGGGCCGGTGCATCGAAGGCCGTCACGCAGCCAAGCAGAAAGGCGAATACGTTGACCTGCCACAAGGC
>JBDSPX010000326.1:0-2966 GCA_039930065.1 Dokdonella sp. | reverse complement strand
CGACCGTCGCGCGCATCGCGCTGGTCGGCAACGACGATGTGATAGAACGGGCGCTTCTTCGCGCCGCCACGTGAAAGGCGAATCTTTACCATGGTATCTCTCTGATATTGCTGAAGTTTCCGGCGCGTACGCCGGGAAACAACCGGGTCGGGCCAAGTGAGCCGCGCATTTTAGCGGATTTGCAGAAAAATGGAAGCCCTGCAAGCGCTTAGCGGCGTTTTTTGCGTTTTCAATCTCATCCGCGCTTAGGCCTGGACCGAAGTTACTGTTCCCGCAGCCAATCAGCCTCGACTGAAAGGGTCACTGCGGCGGCTGGAAGCCACCAGAGCCGCCCATGCCGCGCATGGCACCCTTCATCTGCCGCATCATGCCCTTGATGCCGCCGCTGCCGAGCTTGGACATCATCTTTTCCATCTGCTGGTATTGCTTGAGCACGCGATTGACGTCGGCCGGCTGCTGGCCCGAACCACGCGCGACACGCGCACGACGCGACCCCTTGAGCAGATCCGGGTGGCGGCGCTCTTTCGCAGTCATCGAATTGATGATCGCAATCATGTGATGAACCTGCTTGTCGTTCACCTTTGACTTGACCTGCTCGGACATGCCGCCCATACCAGGCAGCTTGTCCATCAGCGACGCCATGCCGCCCATGTTGATCATTTGCTGGAGCTGGCTCTTCATATCGTTGAGATCGAAGCGCTTGCCCTTCATGACCTTTTCGGCGAGCTTCTGTACCTGCTCCTGATCGACCTTGCGCTCGACCTCCTCGACCAGCGAGAGCACGTCGCCCATGCCGAGAATGCGCTGGGCCAGACGATCCGGATGGAACGGCTCCAGCGCATCGGTCTTCTCGCCGGCGCCGATAAACTTGATCGGCCGCCCGGTGATGTAACGAACGGACAGGGCCGCGCCACCGCGCGCATCACCATCGGTCTTGGTCAGGATCACGCCGGTCAGCGGCAAGGCCTCGGCGAACGCCTTGGCCGTGTTCGCCGCATCCTGACCGGTCATCGAATCAACCACGAACAGCGTCTCGATTGGATCAAGTGAGGCATGCAGCGCCTTGATCTCGTCCATCATCTCTGTGTCGACGTGCAGGCGACCGGCGGTATCGACGATCAGAACATCGGCGAAATTCTTCTTCGCCGCATCGAGTGCGGCGGCGGCAATGGCCACCGGCGACTGATCTGGCGACGAGGGATGGAACAGGACTTCAATCTGACCCGCCAGGGTACGCAACTGCTCGATCGCGGCTGGGCGATAGACATCGCAACTGACGACCATGACCTTTTTCTTCTTGCGCTCACGCAAAAAGCGGGCGAGCTTGGCCACCGTGGTGGTCTTGCCGGCACCCTGCAATCCAGCGACAAGAACAATCGCAGGCGGCGCGGCAGCGAGGTTCAGATCGGTGTTGACCGACCCCATCACGGCAGTCAATTCATCGCGTACGACCTTGATCAGCGCCTGGCCAGGAGTGAGGCTCTTCATGACCTCCTGGCCGATCGCTCGCGCTTGCACGCGTTGGATCAACGCCTGCACAACGGGAAGTGCGACATCGGCTTCGAGCAGTGCAATACGTACTTCACGCATCGATTCGCGAATATTCGCTTCAGTCAGTCGACCGCGGCCACGCAGGCGGTCAACAGTCGAGGAAAGGCGTTGGCTCAGGGTTTCGAACATGGTTGCTGGAAAATCAATGAAATCAGCCGCGGAGTATATCAGCGCCTTGGCCGAGTCGCTGTCTGGGAGGCTGTCGGACCTTACCCGGCCGGGCTGCGAATCCGTCTGTGCGGTCCAGAATTTCGCCGCTTTTTGACCCATAGAACCACTATGGGTCTGCAAAACGTCAGAACCCTTTCCTCATACAGTCGAATTCTCGCCTCAACCGAGTAAAGCCCGACAGGCTCCGAGGCGATCGATTGAAGCAGATAGCGAAGCATTCCCGCCGCTGCATGCGTATGCGAAACTCGATCCCATGCCAACTTCCCTGCTAGCCGCTTTCGCGATCGCCGACTATTTGGTCGCAACGATTGTTCTCGCCCTGCCGATCGCTCGCCAGACAGCGCCAACGCGCGGCATTGGCCTGGGTCTGGCGACCTTGGCGGTATTGGTTCACGCCAGCCTGATTTTTGGCATGCATCGCGGCGGTCTGGATCTGCATTTCTTTGCATCGCTGTCACTGGCGGGATTCGGCGTTGCCGCGTTGACCTTGCTGGTCAATCTGTTTCGTCCGGTCGCGGCGCTTGGTGTCATCGTCTTTCCGCTGGCAGCCTTGTTGCTTGGCATCGACGTGTTTGTCGCAGCGCCGACCCTGGCCGAGCCAATGGAATGGCAGATCAAGCTGCACGTCACCTTCGCCCTGCTGGCCTACAGCCTGCTCAGCATTGCCGCCTTGCTTGCGATTCTGTTGTCACTGCAGGAACGCGCGCTACGCCGCCATCAACTCGACTCCAACCTGATCCGCGCCCTGCCTCCGCTGACCTTGACCGAATCCCTGCTGTTTCGCCTGATCGCTGCCGGTTTCGTTTTCCTGACCTTGACCTTGGTCAGTGGCGTGCTGTTTGTAGACAACCTGTTCGCCCAGCACCTCGCGCACAAAACCATTCTTTCGATTGCGTCGTGGTTTGTATTTGGAATCCTGCTGTTCGGCCGCTGGCGCTGGGGCTGGCGCGGCAATCGCGCAGTGCGCCTGACCTTGATCGGAATGATCGTCTTGCTGCTCGCATTTTTCGGCAGCAAGTTTGTGCTGGAGATGGTGCTTAAGCGCGCGATGTAGCCGCGCGCCGGGAATTGGGAATGGAGAATCGGGAATAGGTAGAGCAAAAAGTAAAAGCACGGCGCGTGAGCAACTCTTTGTCGTTGCCGTTGCCGATGCCCGTAAAGCAGCGAATGCCGCTTTACCTATTCCCGATTCTCCATTCCCGATTCCCGGCCTCTCAGATCTCCTTCGTCGCCGCCAGCGCATC
>JBDSPX010000325.1:0-3453 GCA_039930065.1 Dokdonella sp. | reverse complement strand
CTGTTGCCGTAGGGGCCTTTGATTCTCGCTTTGGCGCGCACGATGCGCGCTACTGGGGTCCCCTCGATCGCGGCGAGACTGCGGAGGAGAAGTCCGAAGGATGGTCCACACGATGTGGGCCAGTTCGACGCCAGTCCAGGGATGGACTGTCGGCGAACCCCGCAGCAGGCTCGCGCACCTGGAGCACAGGGACTGTGCGCAAGGCGCGAATGTGGGGTGGCCTTTCTTTGGGCCATGTTTCTTTACTCCGGGCTCCTGCCCTTCGCCCTGCGGGCCAGCTGCGCTGTTCGCGCCGCTCCTGCGGCGCAGTGGCCACGCAAAGAAAGGTGGCTCGCTCGCTGGAGGCGAGTGAAAAAAGGCAGGGATGCCGCGCGACGCAGGAGCGTGCTTTGGAAGAACAAAGTCATTGGGACACTGGCGCCAAAGGAACGACGAGCGCAAAGAAGCGAGCGAAAGTTCGGCAGAGGTTCGATCAGCCGCGCCGCGCGAGCTTCGCACACTCACGAGAGAGCTTCGCAATCGCCTCCCAATCCCGCGACTCAAGTGCCGACTTGGGCACCATCCACGATCCGCCAACCGTGATCACATTCGGTAATGCGAGATAGCCCGGCGCGCGGGCTGCATCGATGCCGCCGGTTGGGCAGAAACGCACATCGGAAAACGGTCCGCCAAAAGATTTCAATGCGCTGATGCCGCCCGAAGATTCGGCTGGGAAAAATTTGAAGCGGCGATGGCCATGCTCGAGTCCGCGCATCAACTCGCTCGCGGTGGCGATCGCGGGCAGGAATGGAATATCCGCATTGGCGGCGGCTGCGTACAAGGCTTCGGTCGAACCAGGTGCGATCGCGAACAAGGCGCCGGCATTCGTCACTGCGCGCAAGGCGCTTGCATCGAGCACCGTGCCCGCACCGACAATCGCGCCTGGTACATCGCGAGCAATGATGCGGATCGCCTCGATCGCAACCGCGCTGCGCAAGGTAATTTCGAGTACGGGCAATCCAGCATCGACGAGTGCACGTGCGAGCGGAATCGCGTCATCGAGATTTTCGATACTGAGCACCGGCAATACCGGCGCTTGCGAGAGCAGTTCGTCGACGCGCGCGGCGCGGGATTCGGCAGTCCATGACGGCATCGGTTCTATCCTTTTAAAGTTTGATGCAGGGCGACGGCGGCACCGAGCAGGCCCGGATTGGGGTGCACGATGACTTCGATCGTCACCGCTTCGAGCCAGGTCGAGAAACGCCCCTTGGCGAGAAAGCGCTCGCGGAACGCGCTCGATCGCAGGAACGGAATGAAGCGTGGCACGATGCCGCCGGCGATTACGATGCGACGCGCACCGTGGATCAGTGCGGCATCGCCCGCGACACTGCCGAGCACCGAGCAGAAGCGCGCAAGTGCGCGTCTCGCGTCGAGATCATGGCCATCGAGTGCGGCGGCGACGATGTCGGCCGGATCACGCAAAGGCAACGTGCGACCATCACGCGGGCCGCCTTCGGTGCCGTGCAGTGCGGCGTGAATATGCGAGAGGCCATCGCCACTCAGCACGCGTTCGGTGGATGGACGTCCAAAGCGCGCCTCGAGCCAGCGCGCGATGCGGTGTTCTTCATCGCCAATCGGCGCAAAGGTGACATGGCCGCCTTCGGTTTCGACGGCTTGCCAGCCCTGCTCCGGCGAACCGATGAGCAGGCCGACGCCGAGTCCGGTGCCGGGACCGATCACGCTGACCGGGCCATTCGCAGATGCCGGGTTTGGGCCGTAAAGATGCACGCGATCTTCAGGCCCCAATGCCGGAATCGCCCAGGCGACGGCGCCGAAATCGTTGAGCATGCGCAGCTCATCGAGGCCGAGGGTTTGCTCAAGCTCGGTGCGACTGAACGACCAGGCGCGATTGGTCAGGCGGATCTCGTCGCGGTCAACCGGTGACGCGACCGCAAGTGCGGCGCGGCTTGGCTTGACGCCGACTTCGGCTAGATAGTGTTCCGCTGCGTGCTGCAGACTGGCGAATTTCTCTCCGGCCAATGCGCGCGGTTCGATGATCGTGACCTCCGCCGAGGCGAGATCAGTCAGCGCGAATCGTGCATTGGTACCGCCGATGTCGGCGATCAGGGCGAGGTCGGCTAGGTTGGAAGTCATTGATTCGATCCACGGTTTGCCGTTGTCACGAGAACCCTGTACCTCCGAGGCAATGCGACTTCGACCCGAAGCCTCAGAGCCCGTCGTCCCTTCGCGGGCAGGGAACCAGCGCCACTGGTTTTCGCATGCATGAAGAAAGTCACTGGGTCCCTGCCTGCGCAGGGACGACGAGAATTTGTTGAATCGATCGTCATGTCTTCAACGTGGAGCTCCACTCAACCCGCTCCGAACAAACTGCAGGCGCCTTCCTCGGCGCTACCAACCGCGTTGCGCATGAGGCCGAAGAGTTCGCGGCCCATGCCTTGGTGATTCGGTGCGAGATCGAAGCGTACGGGTACGCGTGCGGCGAAGATCGCCTCATCGAGTTCGACGTCGAGGCGACCGGCCTCGGAATCAATCGCGATCACGTCGCCATCGCGCAGTCGCGCGAGGGCGCCGCCTGTGATCGCTTCGGGTACCACATGGATCGCAGCCAGTACCTTGCCCGATGCGCCTGACATGCGTCCATCGGTTAGCAGGGCGACGCGCTGCCCGCGATCCTGCAATACGCCGAGCGCCGGTGTGAGCTTGTGCAACTCGGGCATGCCATTCGCACGCGGGCCTTGGGCACGGATCACGGCAACGAAATCGCCGGTCAATGACCCGGCCTTGAATGCATCAAGCATCCCATCCTGTGAATCAAAGATGCGCGCCGGTGCAGTGATCGAACGATGTTCAACCGATACAGCAGAAACCTTGACCACGGCGCGACCGAGATTGCCGCGCACGCGACGCAGACCGCCTTCACAATCGAACGGTTCAGCGACTGTGCGCACGACGTCGCGGTCGACCGGTTGCGAGGGCGGTTCGATCCAGTGCAGTTTCAAGTCATCAAGTTTCGGCTCTCGCAGCTGGGTGCGCAGATCGCCGCCATGCACGCAGTGGATATCCGGGTGCAGCAAACCGGCATCGATCAATTCACGCATCGTGAAGCCGAGTCCACCGGCCGCCTGGTAGTGATTCACGTCGGCGCCGCCATTCGGATAGACCCGCGCCAGCAGCGGCGTCGCGCGCGAAAGCGCATCGAGATCATCCCAGTCGATGATCAATCCGGCGGCGCGCGCGATGGCAACCAGATGGATCGCGTGATTGGTCGAGCCGCCGGTCGCGGCAAGTCCGACCATCGCATTGACGATGGCCTTCTCGTCTAGGGTTTTGGCGAGCGGTGTGTAATTGTCGCTTAATGCCGTAACGCGCATCACCTGTTCGGTCGCGGCGACAGTCAATGCATCGCGCAACGGTGTGCCGGGATTGATGAAGGCTGCGCCGGGCAGCATCAGA
>JBDSPX010000324.1:0-3941 GCA_039930065.1 Dokdonella sp. | reverse complement strand
GACCAGATCATAGGTCCAGACGTCCTGGGCGCGACCTCCGCGATAGCGCTTCCAGCTGCGGAACTCGCGATCGATCGGCGTGTACACATAGCTTTTGCCATCCGGTGACAACATGCCGCCGCCGGTTTCCGGCACGGCCAGTGGCGTTTCCATGCCGCCAGCAACCGGCACGAGATACGGGCGACCGCCACGATCATCGGTCGGCACACGATTGGCGCGGACAAGGATGTTCTCGCCGTCCGGGGTCCAGTCGAGCACGCGATAATCGGTGCCGCCGCGAACCGGCTGCGGGCCGATGTCGTTGTAGAACGTGAGCTGGCGTGGCTCACCGCCACTGGCCGGAATCACATAGACCTGACGCGTGCCGTCGTATTCCGCCGAAAATCCGATCGATCGGCAATCGGGCGAGAATTTCGGGTACAACTCCTGACCCGGATGCGAGGTCAGACGCAGAGCCGTGCCGCCGTTTGCCGCGACCGTGTAGATATCCCCTGCCTGGACAAACGCGATAGCGTCTCCACAGATGTCGGGAAAGCGCAGCAACCGGGAATTGCCCGGAGGCAGCGCATGAGCCAACGGAGCCGCACCCATCAAGAGTGCTACGGCAGCAACAGGAAAACGCATCAGGGCACCCCACAACGACAAACGGAATGCGCAATTCTAACGGCTGATGCCGCGAATCCCGTGGGTCGGAAGGCATGGGTCGTGGCTCTCTCGTTTTGATTCGACTCGCGTGAGGTGCGACTTTGAGTTGACGAACGGGCTGACGCAGCTGCTACGAACTCGGCGGTCCGACCATTCGACGGGCTGATATCAGGCTTGCCTTCGACGAGGACGAGGACCAGCTACGCTGAGTTTCTACAACACGCTCTTTCGTCACATAGCATCCCCGCCATCCTCGCGTGTATTTCCCACCGCTCGTCGTCCCTGCGCAGGCAGGGACCCAGCACCTTACGCTTTTAGAGCACGCGACGGAGGCGCGTGCTCTAGATGCGAAAATTCAACGGCAAAATCACAGGATCCAAGCTTCGACCAAGCCGAATATTTCCCGAGCCCTAGCAAACCTTGACCATCTACGGGCCCAATCAAAAACATTCAGCCTGCGGCGACCGCCTGCTTCATCGACGCGATCACCTCGGCGTAGTCATGATTGCCAAAAATCGCCGAGCCGGCGACAAACGTATCGGCACCCGCGCGTGCGATCTCGGCGATGTTGTCGACTTTCACGCCACCATCGATTTCCAGGCGAATATCGCGACCGCTTCGATCGATGCGCTCGCGTGCGAGTCGCAGCTTTTCGAGCGCCGAAGGCAAGAAGCTTTGCCCGCCGAAGCCCGGATTGACCGACATGATCAGAACCAGATCCAGCTTATCGAGGACGTAATCGAGGTAGTTCAGTGACGTTGCTGGATTGAACACGAGGCCCGCCTTGCAGCCTTCTGCGTGGATCAGTTGGATCGTGCGATCGATGTGCTCGGATGCCTCGGGATGGAAGCTGATCAGCGTCGCTCCGGCCTTGGCGAAATCCGGAATGATGCGATCAACCGGCTTGACCATCAGATGCACATCAATCGGCGCGGTCACGCCGTGCTTGCGCAGCGCTTCGCAGACCAGCGGGCCAATCGTCAGGTTCGGCACATAGTGATTGTCCATCACGTCGAAGTGAATCCACTCGGCACCGGCTGCGATGACCGCATCGACCTCCTCGCCGAGACGGGCAAAGTTGGCCGAGAGAATGGAAGGAGAAATGACACAGGACGATTTGGGCATGGGAGTCGGAAATGGCGAGCCAAGTTGCGGTGATGCTCGGACATGTTCGCGGCGAGAACAAGTCTGATCGCTAGGATTTGCTGAATTTCGCTCATGCCGCCCCTGCGCGAGCGCAGCGTCCAGCGCTGAATGGACTTAAACGCGCGCTTGATTCTCGGACGAGGCGAACATTGTCGAGAACGCGAGCGCAAAGGAATGTACGTCGCCGGGCCAGCGCGCCGACAGATAGTTGCCATCCCGCACAACGAAAGCGGGCCTTGCGTCATCCTCACTGTCGCGGGCGAGCCCGTTGGTCTTGCGTCGGTAGTTGGCGGTATCGCGTGGCACGTCGACAAAATCGTTCGGCTTCGCCAGCGCCCGCGTTACTTCCTGTTGCACCGACATGTAGCCGCGCGGCTGGTCGGCCGTTTCGCGATAGGTGCGGTAGTAGTTCGGATCCCAGAAGCGGGTGATCCGCGCAGTACTCCAGGCCTTGCTTTCGAGCGCCCAGGTCAGCGCGGTCGTGCGCTTGCCGTGCAACACCGAGCGGCCGTCGCTCCTGCAGCTGCGGGCTGCGAGCAGCACGCCGTGGCAGATTGCTGCAACGGGCTTGTCGGCGGCGAAGAATGCGACAACCAGTGATTGCAGTTGCGGGCTTTCCAGGTACGCGCACATGCCGCGCGCGCGGTGTCCGCCGGGCAGGAGCAGACCATCAAACGCCCCTGCATCGAGGGCGCCCCATCGCAGCGGTTTGAGAAATTCCTTGTCGCTTTGCAAGGCCGCATGATCGCGGCGCGCCGCGCTATTCGCACGCAGAAGCAAACCTGTCAGACGAAGCTGCCTCAACCCGGGCAACCAACCCCAGGGATCGAGACCGACCCCGCTGAGCATGATGCCGTCCATCGCCGCGGGCTGCCCATCCGGCGTCGCGAAAATCACTTCGTGGCCATGCTTGCGCAGCACGCGCCAACTAACCGCGACTTCGGAGGGATCGGCGTCGCGGCAAGGCAGGGGAATCAGGATTCGCGCCATGTCGATCGGTCCATCAATCAGCTACCCGCCCTGTCGCGGCACTCATGCACGCGCCTTCACGGCTGTTTCACTCAGGTAAACCCGCGCTCGCTCTTGATCCGCTCGTAAGCGGCATTGATTTCGCGCGCGCGTGATTCCGCGCGCTGCTTGAGATCGTCGGGGACGTTGCCGAGCTTGTCCGGATGATGCTGGCTCATGAGCTTGCGATAGGCTCGTTTTATGTCGCGCGGATCGGCTTCGTGAGTGATGCCGAGAACGACATAGGGATCAACCGCCGACACCGTGTTGCGTGGACGTTGCTGCTGTTGGCCAGACCAGCCGCCTTGCGGGCCTTGTTGATACTGGGTGCGCGCGCCATAGCCCTTCATCGCGGTGACCGCGGCGAGTTCGGCATCACTGACACCGAGCGCCGCGCAGAGTTGACGCACCATGCCAAGCTTGTTGGCGACAATGGTGCCTTCGGCATAGACAAGATCGAGCAGCATGTCGAGTAACAGGAACGCCAGATCGCGTCGTCCGTGGGTCCAGGCGCGCAAGTTGGCTACGGCAAGCGTCGCATCAAATTCCGGTGCCTTGCCGACATTGAACTGCTCGATCGCCATGCGGCGCAGATCGGCATCGAGGCGCAGGCGGTTCATCAACGCCTCGGCGGCACGAATTTCGAGCTCCGAAACGCGCCCATCGGATTTCGCCAGCGCGCCGGCGAACGCAAACAGCGGTTCGATGAATGACGTCGCGTGAGCTGGGCGTCGCGACTGCGCCGTGCTCAGATCGAACATGTGACCGACAAAAACGCCGATCATCATTCCGAAAAAATTGCGGAATACGAGCAGGCCGAGAACGGCACCGACGATCTTGCCGATCATGCTCACGTCTTCGATTTCCTGTGCAACGGGCGGCCAGAGGTCAAGGCGAACAGGGCGTCGCGAAAGACATGTATCCCGGTACCGTTGTGGCTGTGGTCGAAGGCGCGAGCGGCGCGATCGGGCAGTCTGGCATGAAGCATTCAGTAACCTTGACGCGGCGGAAAGGAAATGATTTTACATGGCCTGATCGTTGGACTGCAGTTAACCGGATATTTGGTCGAATTGCGGGCCCTGGCTGAATGGGCGCGCGCCTCTCATGAAATGTCCGGGTTAAACTTCAGGTTCGTCGCCTGT
>JBDSPX010000323.1:0-5859 GCA_039930065.1 Dokdonella sp. | reverse complement strand
TCCAGGCGTAGTAGTTTGGCGTGGTCACCAGCAGGCGGCCATTCGGAGCGAGAATTCGGTACACCTGTTTCCAGAAACGAACCGGATTGAACGTCAGATGTTCGATGATTTCAGTAAACAGGATGATGTCCGCGCTTGAGTCGGGAATTGATTCAAATGCATCAGCCGATTCAAGATTCGCGCACGGAATCAATTTGATATCCATGGCTCGAGCAATCGATTGAACATTTGCCATCTCGAAGGTGATTGGCATATCTACCGCGGTGATATCGAAACCCGCCTGCTTCCAGAGGATCGACTGATGAAGCCAGTGGGCGCCGATGTCGAGTACGCGATTCCCACGCGTCAAGTCCCAACTTGTGCAGAACTCGGCAAGTGTTGAAGTAAATCGATGATAGTGGTGGGCGAGGTAATCCCGATCAGTGCTGCCATGCGGCTCGAATTGTTGCGCAAAAGTGCTGGCGTCGGGAATTTTGAGATGCACGGTGGACGTCCTGAGTTATTGGAATATCAGTCTGGCAAACGCTCGAAAACTGGCCAACCGTTAGTGAATCATGATGAGGGCTAGTTGCTCGCCTCGTAAAGCAGCGTATCAAGCCGAGGAATCAGCCATGACGAAAATCGTGATCGCCCTGCCGAATTTTGATGATAGATATCCGCGAAGTCGCTGCAGCCGCCGAATGCATCGGAATCAAAAAAATCGGTGGCGCCAATCAGTCGAATTGTACCTTCTTCATCCAGTGGCTTGAGAATGTTCAGTGCCCACTGTTGCAAGCCTGCGCCATTTGGACCATTGCACCAGATCGACGGGGTGACCATCTTCTTGACGTAGCCGAGTGCAATCAATACCAGTGCTTCACGCACGCCAGCGAAATCGATGCTCCGATCCCGATCAAGCTCGTGGAAGGATTCGCCATCGCACACGATCGGACCGGCTACCAGCTGCGGGAAAAAATGCGATGAACATCGAATAGTCGAGGAAATTTCTTCTGGGCGGGCTGTCGCCTCGATAGACATCGATCGTGTAGGACATGCTCTGGAACGTATAGAAAGAGATACCGACTGGCAGCAATAGATCGAGTGGCGAAATCGCCAGACCGCCGCCGATCATCGTATCGACGGTATTCCAGTCGCCGATCGCCCAGTTCGCATACTTGAAAAAGAACAGCACGCCGAGATTGATGATGAGACTGAGGATCATCAGCTGTCGGGGTCTTCGAACCTTGCCGAGGCCGAGCCCGATCGCATAGTCGGTCACCGTGAAAAGCAGAATCAGCGCGAGGTAATACCAACTCCATTGCCCGTAGAAATAGTAGCTCGCCGCCAAAAGGATGAGCTTTTGCGCACCCGGCCAACCTCGCAACGATTGATTGAGCGCGAGGACAACGATGAAGAAAATCACGAAATGGAAAGAATTGAACAGCTTTGTGTCTCAACGAAACCGGACTACCAGGCAGTGACGGTCAACGACTCAGCCGCGCACGGATATGTTTCAAGAAGTAGCGCAGACGGCCGAGATGCCCTGCGTAGAGGGCAGAACTCGCCTGCTCCAACTGCGCACTCAACTGCGTGATGTCACGATACAGTCGTTGATTGTGCTGATCGCGCCGCGTCAACAGGGCGCGAATTTCCTCGACATCGGCATCGCTCAAGGTTTTCCCGGCGACCAAATGAGCGGGTAGTGGTCGATCGACGTAGATCGTCGAATGGGTGTCGGTCAATTCGTCGGCGGGACGATCCGTCGTGTAGAAATACAGGGCAATCGAGCGCCGACTGAGATCTTTCCTGGATTCGGGCAGGTTGATACGACTGAATCCGTGCCAGCTCGTTTCCGTGGTTTCAAAAATGACGCAGCGATTGAACAACGGCGTGATCAGTTCGATCCGGTTGTTGTCCTCACGCGGGTCTGTATGGATTTCGAGCGAGCCGCCCCAGCCATCCTGCCATTCCGGATTGAGATAGACGATCAGGTTCAGGCGTCGATGCCAGGCCTCGATCGGGTGCCGGTTGAAATCGACATGGGGATCGAGATCCTGGCCATCGCGGTTCTCGTGCGTTCCGCCACCGAAATAGAACGGATCATAGAGAAGGTTGTCGATGCCAGTCAGTTTGCCAATCAGAGCGAGGAAGTCCTTCGACTTGATCAGCTCATCAAGATCGCGATAGCTCGGACTGAGCTCGCGAACGCGTTCGACGGTGGATTTGTTGCCCAGTTCGCCAGCCTCATTGCGCGCGTTGCCGCGCTCGAAGCTCGGGAAGTCGGCAAGCAGACGATCAGCGTATTCAGCCGAGAAGAAATCCTCGATGACGACGTGGCGAAATGGCTCACGTTGCGCGAATCGCTTGGCGATGTCAGCGGATCGCTCAAGAACTTGGGAATTGAGCAAGGTTTCAAGATGGTCGGACATGTGGAACCGGCGCAGACGCTAGGAGGAAGGTGGCTGAAACAGTTCAAGCAGCCGATGGGGCGAGGGCTGCATTCTCCACTATCGGACGGAATTCCGCACGCATGCGCTGGACGACTTGATGAATGCTTTCGCGATCCATTGCATGCAGCAGCGATGGTGCGAGCTTGCGCAATTCATCGCGGTTGATCGCGTTGACGATTTCGCGGACTTCAAGGATCAGGCCAGGGTGCATGCTGAACTCTGTGAGGCCCAGGGCGAGCAGCATAGCGGTGAATTGCACGTCGCCAGCGATCTCCCCGCACAGAGTGACCGGACGCTTGTTTCGACGGCAGACCGCGATGGTCTGTGCGATCAGGCGCAGGACAGCGGGATGCAACGGATCGTAAAGTCCGCCGAGTTCATTGTTGTTGCGGTCGGCTGCCAGCGTGTACTGGACCAGATCGTTGGTACCGATGGAAACAAAGTCCATATGGCGGATCATGCTTGGGAGGGCAATCGCCGCCGCGGGGACCTCGATCATGGCGCCAATGTCGAATTGGTCGGCGATTTCATGCCCTTCGGTGCGCAGCTGCATCGCGCATTCCTTGACCATGCGCCTGACCGTGATCATCTCTTCAACCGCACTGATCATCGGGATGAGGATGCGCACCGGACCGTAGCCGGTGGTACGCAGAATCGCGCGCAACTGCGTGTGCATGAGCTGCGGAATGCGCAATGACAGGCGCACGCCGCGCACACCAAGCGCGGGGTTGGGCTCGTCTTCAAGCACGAGTCCGGCGCTGTCAACTTTGTCCGAACCCAGATCGAGCGTGCGAATGGTTACGGGAAGACCACCCATGCCGAGGACGAGATCGCGGTAGGCGAGAAACTGCTCCTCCTCGCCCGGTGCATCCTTGCGCTGAAGGAAAAGAAATTCGGTGCGGTACAGGCCAATTCCCGCGGCCCCGTACGCGCGTGCATTGGCGATGTCGCCAGCCATTTCCGCATTCGCGTACAACTGGATCGGGACGCCATCGAGGGTGCGCGTCTCGACATCCCTGAGTCGGGCTCGGCGCTTGTCCTGCTGGGCGACTTCCCGTTGCCAATGGCGATAGCTGGCCAGATCCTGGGCGGTCGGATGGGCGATGACTTTTCCGTTTTCGCCATCGATCAGGATCAGGTCGCCATCCTGCAAGTGAGCCAGCGCGTCGTGGGATCCAACCACCATCGGCAAGCGCAAGGAACGCGCAAGGATGGCGCTGTGCGAAAGCGTGCTGCCCGCAGTCAGCACGAAACCCAGCACGCCATGTTCGGCGAGCGGAACCAATTCGGACGGTGCAACCGAGTCGCTGACGAGAATTTCGCCCACGCGCGAGGCGAGCTTGCGCTCCTCGACACTTGATCCACGATTCAGTGCGCCTTGCACGCGCCCGATGACATGTTCGATGTCTTCGCGACGACTGCGCAGATACGGGTCGTCCATCGCCTCGAACACGGCGACAAGACTCTCGCGCTGCATCTTCAATGCCGCGCTCGCGTGATAGCGACCGTCGCGGATCAGATCGCGCAGACCATTGACGAATTCCGGATCCTGCAGGATCAGGCTGTGCGCGTCGATGAACTCGGCGACTTCCTTGGCCAAGGGGCCATCGAGCTTGTCGCGCAGGACCTTAAGTTCGGCGCGTGCGATTTCGAGCGCGTGCTCGATGCGTTGCAACTCTTTTTCGACTTCCGAAGCATCAAGTGGGGTTTCGTCGACGAGAAAGCGACTGGGTTGCTCGAGGCGCGCGCGCCCGAGCGCCATGCCACGCGATGCTCCGCTGCCTTCGAGTATCAGTCGCACGCCGAATTTTTCTCCCTGGCTATCGAGCCGCGCATAGCGGCTACCTTGTCTCTTGAGGTGGCTATCGGGTGAGCGAAACTATTGTCCTTCGTCGAACTTGCGCTCGAACAGATCGACCAAGGCAGCCATCGCCGCCTCCTCGTCGGCGCCGTCCGCACGCAGAGTCAAGACTGCGCCCAGACCTGCAGCAAGCATCATCACGCCCATGATGCTTTTCGCGTTGACCTCCTTGCCCCGGTAAGCCATGAACATGCTGGATTGAAAGCCGTGCAGGGTTTGCACGAGCTTTGCCGAGGCCCGCGCGTGCAGGCCGAGTTTGTTGCTGATGGTGATTTCGCGTTCAAGCATGATCGATGAATATTCCTCCGCGTCCGCCGCTTGCCGCGGTCTGCGCGAGTTCGTCCAGGGATTGTTCGGGATAGTTGAGCACACGCAACAGCATCGGTAGATTGAGGCCGGACACGCAGTGCATATTGACGCCAAGCGAGGGCAGGCGTTGTGCCACATTGCACGGTGTCGCGCCATAGAGGTCGGTCAATACAAGCACCCCATCGCCGTGATCGAGTCCGCGCGCCTGTCTGGCTGCCTTGCCCAGTGTTGAATCCGGATCCGCGCTGGCCTCGACTTCGATCACTTCGAGATCAAGTGGCAGTCTGCCTAGAACGTGGCGGGCAGCCGCCAAGAGAGCCGCGCCCATGGCTTCGTGGGTCATCAGCAGAACGCCGACGCTCATTGTGCAGAGCTCCGTTCCAGCGCATCGAGCGTCGACCACGTTTGGATTCGCGGCTGGCGGACTTGCGCGAAATATGGCCGGTTCACGCGATCTATTTCATTCCAGTTCACGATGATAACTCAGTACTTGTTGATTGTTTTTGCGGAAATGCTCAGCCAGACGTTCGACCAGGTGCACTGATCGGTGTCGTCCACCGGTGCAGCCAATGCAGATCGTCACATAACTGCGGCCTTCATTCTTGAAGCGGATCAGCCAGGTTTCGAGAAAATCGCGCAGTTGCTCGAAGAAAAGGACCACATCGGCTTGTTCCTCAAGCCATTCGCGCACGGGAGCGTCGCGTCCGGACAAGGGCCGCAGCGTTTTGTTCCAATGCGGGTTGGGCAGGCAGCGCGCATCAAAGACAAAATCGGCGACCGGTGGCACGCCCTTCTTGTAGGCGAAGGATTCAAAAAGCAGGGTCAACGAACCGGTCATGCCGAGTTCGGCGATGACCAGTCGGCGCAATTCGTGGACATTGAGCTCGCTGGTATCGATGACCCGATCAGCGATGGTGGCGATCTGGCGCATGAGCTTGCGCTCAAGCGCGATCGCATCGGCCAGTCCAAGGCCAGCCAGCGACAAGGGGTGGCGTCGACGCGTTTCCGAGTAGCGCTTGATCAGAACCTCATCGCGCGTATCAAGAAACACCAGTTCATAGTCGATACCCAATTCGGCCAGTTCCGACAGCACGCCGGGTAGGCGATTCAGATCATCAGCACGATTGCGTACGTCGACACCGACAGCAAGACGCTGATGGACGCCTTCACCCTCGCCGGAGACCTCCCTGACAAAGGCCGGAACGAGGGCGCTGGGCAAGTTGTCGACGCAGTAGTAATCCAGATCCTCAAGCGTGCGCA
>JBDSPX010000322.1:0-3054 GCA_039930065.1 Dokdonella sp. | reverse complement strand
AGGCACTGGACCCCTGCCTCGGCGAAGCCGAGCCTGTCCTGAGCCTGTCGAAGGGCAGGGGCGACGAAAGGTGAGGTTGATGAACTTCCTAAAAACTACCTCTTAAGGCATCTGACGGATTTCACAGCTCGTTTTAAAGATCCAATTTACCGCTCGTCGCCCCTGCGCAGGCAGGGGCCCAGCGCCTGTGCTCTTGATCTTCACCGGTAAGCCGCATCAACCTCCGCTTGCAACGCAGCGCGTTGAATCTTTCCCGTTGCGGTCTTCGGCAACGCATCACGAAATTCGATCAATCGCGGCACCATGAAATCCTCCAGCCGCGCGACGCAGTGCGCGACAACATCACGTTCGTTCAGCGTGGCTTCTTTGGACACCACAATGATCGCCTTGAGTGCCCGCCCGAGCACGTCATCGGGCACACCTACAACGGCTGCCTCGGTGATTCCCGGTAGTGCATACAACACGTTCTCAATTTCCTTCGGGCTGACCTTTTCGCCGCGCGACTTGATGATGTCGTCCTTGCGCCCGACGAAGGTGCAATACCCCTCCTCGTCCATGCGAAACAAATCACCGGTGTGCAGCACGCGCTCCCATGGATAAGGTCCCGGTCGCAGCGCTTTCGCCGTGGCCTCCGCGTTGCGCCAGTAGCCCTGCATGACGTGACCGCCGCGCACAACCAACTCGCCAACCGCGTTGGGCGCAACTTTTACACCGGCCTCGTCGGCCACCCAAACCTCGGTACCCGGAATGGCGATGCCGACACTGTCCGGGCGTTGCGTCAATTGATCCGGTGGCAGCCACGTGCAACGCTTCGATTCGGTCATCCCGTACATCGAAAAAATGCGCGCGTCTGCAAACAGAGACTGCAGCTTGGCGATATGCGCAGGCGGCAATGCGGCCGCGGTATTCGTCAGCGTGCGCACGCTGGCGGCCCAGGCCGGATCAAAATTGCGCAGCTGCAGAATCAACGCGGCAATCGTCGGCACCAACGGAAAAATCGTCACGCCATGACTCGCGAGCAGTGGCAACACCTTCTGCGGAAACGCGAAGGATTTTTCGAGAACCAACGTTGCCCCGACCATCACACTCATCAGCAACTGGTAGAGGCCGTAGTCGAACGACAGCGGCAACACACTTAGGACGATGTCATCTTTGTGCATCTGCAGATAACTCGTCACCGAGGTCGCTGCGAAGACGATGTTCCGATGCGTCATCATGACGCCCTTCGGCTGCCCGGTTGAACCCGAGGTGTAGACGAGCATGGCCAAGTCGATGTCGATTCCGGGCGCGGCTATCGGATGGGTCTGTGATCCGGCGGCCATGAAATCGGTCCAACCCATTGACTCGGATTGCGTCTCACCATCAACAACAATGATTCGACGCAGGCTCGGCACCTGCGCCGCAGCAGCGAGTGCGACCTTGAGCAAACTCGCCTGGGTGACCAATACAGCCGCTTCGCAATCGTTCAATACCCAAGCCAGCTTGTCGGCCTTGGTCGACGGATTGAGCACGCTGAACACGCCGCCCGCGCGAAGCGTCCCGAAGATGCCAATCGCCGTCTCGATCCGGTTGTCGATGAAGAGAACACAGCGTTCACCGCGCTCGAACTTCAACGAGGCAAGCGCCGAGGCGAAGTGATCTACCTCGGCGTCGAGTCCCGCATAACTCAATTGACGCGGGCCGTTGATGATCGCCACGTGATGCGGATCGCGTTGCGCGGATCGAGCCAGCAGTTGCTCGAAGCGAATCATTCCTCGGGACTGGCCACGCCCAGCTTCGCTGATACATAGCGCGTCAACGGACCGATTCCGTCGAAGTTCTCCGGCAGCACCTCGTCATCATCGACAAACACGTCGAATTCCTTTTCCAGCCAGGTGGCAAGCGTCATCACACCAATCGAATCGAGGATGCCGGCGTCAAACAGGCTTTCCTCGACGCCCAGCGTCTCGTGCTCGGGCGACGGAAAGGTTTCGCGCAGGTATTCGCGGACTCGGTTTTCAATCGACTGCATTCGCCACTCGTTTGCTTATCATCGGTAGATCCACGCCAGCGAAAATCAGCAACGCCGCGTAGGCGCCGCAGTGTGCCAGAACCCGCGAATCGAGGCACGTTGCCGGCGAATTGAGGCAAAATCGGGACGGAATCGGGCGTAAACCAAGGCGAAGCCAGCGCCCCCCTGCCGACGCCGGCAGCAACCGATTATCATCGTCATCCCCATTCCCAGCCGCATGGCCTCGCCGTGCAGCGCAAGATACCCAAGGAAATCCCATGTGTGGAATTGTCGCCGCAACGGCCGAACGTGATGTCGTACCTATCCTGATCGCCGGCCTCAAGGCGCTGGAATACCGGGGTTACGATTCGGCGGGTGTCGCCGTGCTCAGCGGCGAGCAGATGTTTCGCTCGCGCACGGTCGGCAAGGTTCGTGAGCTTGAAGCGCGACTTGAGTCGAGCCCGCTGGCGGGCACAACCGGCATTGCACACACACGCTGGGCGACGCATGGCGCTCCCAATGAAGCGAACGCGCATCCGCATTCCTCCGTTGATTCGATCAGCGTGGTTCACAACGGCATCATCGAGAACCACGTCGCCTTGCGCGAGGAACTCAAGGCACTCGGCTACCGGTTTGATTCCGAGACCGACACCGAGGTAATCGCCCATCTTATCCATCACTTCGGCCAACAAGGACTTGATCTTCGCGACGCAGTTCGCGCGGTGATTGCGCGCCTGCATGGCGCCTTTGCCATTGCGGCGATTTCGCGCGATCAACCGGGTCATGTCGTTGGCGCGCGACGTGGCAGCCCGCTGGTCGTCGGCCTCGGCATCGGCGAGAACTTCCTCGGCTCGGACGTGCAAGCCCTGATCAAGGTCACCAACCAGTTTTGCTATCTCGATGAGGGCGACCTCGTCGAGATCACGCGCAGCTCGCTGCACATCGAGGATGCCGAGGGCCGCACGGTCCAGCGCACGGTGCATACCAGCGAGCTGTCCGCGGATTCGGTCGAACGCGGCGAATATCGCCACTACATGCTCAAGGAAATCTTCGAGCAGCCTCGT
>JBDSPX010000321.1:0-4600 GCA_039930065.1 Dokdonella sp. | reverse complement strand
TCAGCAGGTCATCAAGCAGCGTGGCATGGCGAACAACCTGCGCATCCCGGCGCAGCCGCCGTGCGGCTACGATGGCGCGCAGATCGTCGATCGCCGTGGCGAAATCATCGTTGATGACGATGTAGTCAAACTCGGCAGCACGCGCGATCTCGATGCGCGAATCGGCAATGCGCCGCGCAATCTGCTCGGCGCTGTCAGAGGCACGATGGCGCAGACGGCGCTCAAGTTCAGCGCGCGAGGGCGGCAGGATAAAGATGCTCAATGCCTGCGGCCATTGCGTCCGTACCTGCTGCGCACCCTGCCAATCGATCTCCAGCAACACATCGCGACCCGATGCCAGCAAAGGCTCGACCGCATCGCGCGCGGTTCCCTTGTAGTCGCCATGAACTTTCGCATGCTCGAAAAACGCACCGCCCTTGGCCATGTGCTCGAACACTTCACGCGAGACGAAATGGTAGTGCTGACCATCCACCTCGGTTGTCCTAGGCATGCGTGAGGTGTAGGAAACCGACAACGAGATATCGGGCTCGCGCTCCAGCAGGGCGCGAACCAGGCTGGTTTTCCCGGCACCCGAAGGCGCCGCAATGATGTAGAGCGTCCCGCTCACGCGCACAAACTCCGCGCACCGGCATGTTCCAGCCTAGCCACGATAGACATCGTCGCGATGACCGATCCTGACAACGGTAACAATGATTTTATGTTCATCAATGGAATAGAGAATCCGGTAAGTGCCTTGGCGAATTCGGTAGCGTTCCGATCCCGCGAGCTTGGTCGAACCCGGTGGTCGGGGATCGCTTGCCAATGATTCGGTTCGGGCCAGAATCCTGCGTACATCGTCCTTCGGAATTCCGCGCAAATCCTTGGCGACGCTGGAAAGATAGCTCAGCTCATAGCGTGCCATTGGCTTTGAGCTTCTTCAGCAACGTCTCGTAACTGATACCTTTCTCAGAGGCCCGCTCCGAAAAGACCGAAAGATCCTCTTCGTCTTCGCGCAGAGATTCACGAACCGCATCGGCGACGATCTCGGAAATCGAGCGTCGCGTCTCCGCTGCTTTCAAGCGCAGTGCCGTATGGATTTCGGTATCGATGTAGATGGTGGCGCGTGTCGTCGAGGATTGCATGGTTGCCCAGAAACGTTTTGACGTTCTAGCACTATATCACCGAGCCTTTCAACGCGCTCGCTACTCCAGATTCTGAACCTGCTCACGCATCTGCTCGATCAGCACCTTGAGCTCGACAGCGGCCTTGGTCGTGCGCGGATCGGCAGCCTTTGAGCCCAGCGTATTCGCCTCGCGATTGAATTCCTGCATGAGGAAATCAAGGCGGCGACCGATCGCATCGTTGGTGCCGAAGATGCGTCGCGCTTCGGCGATATGCGAGGCGAGGCGATCGAGTTCTTCGTCGACGTCCATGCGCTGCAATTGGAGGACGATCTCCTGTTCGATCCGCCCCGGATCCGCCGGTTGCTTGATTTCGGCCAAACGCTGATCGAGCCGCGCGCGCGCTGCCGCGCGCACTTCAGGCAGATGCTCGCGAACGCTGGCGACGATGGACTCGATACCGTCGAGGCGATCACGCAAGAAAACGGCGAGACGTTCACCTTCGCGCTCTCGTGTGGCGATGAATTCGATTAGCGCCTGATCCAGCAGACTCGCCGCCGCCGCTTGCAGACCTTCACTGTCCGCGGATTGTTCGCTGAGAACACCGGGCCAGTTGAGCAGATTGGTGAAATCGACATTGAGCGCTGGAAAGCGACTGGCCAGTTCCTGCGCCTTGGAGGCCAGACGGGTCAGCAGATCATCATCGATATCGAGCGCGGTCGAGCGCGTCGTCGCTGCTTTGAGGCGCATCGTGATATCGACCTTGCCGCGCGACAGACGCGCGGTCAGCGTCTCGCGCAAGGGAGTCTCGAAGCTGCGCAGATCGTCCGGAAGCCGTGGGCTCAGTTCGAGATAGCGGTGATTGACCGAGCGCAATTCGATGCTCAGGTTGCCGTGTGCCGTCTCGCTTTCGGCACTGGCGAAGGCCGTCATGCTGCGAATCATGGGTTCCGATCCATCGGTGACAAGGCCGGCAATGGTAAACTGCGCGGCCTGATTGCCAAAGCGGTTTCCCATGTCCTTGCAGCGCCCCAGCGGCCGTGCGCCCGATCAATTGCGCCCGATTTCGATTCAACGTGGATTTACCAAACATGCTGAAGGGTCGGTCTTGATCTCGTTCGGCGACACCCGCGTGCTCTGCACGGCCAGCGTCGAGGAGAAGGTTCCGGGCTTCTTGCGCGGCAAAGGCGAAGGCTGGCTGACTGCCGAATACGGCATGCTGCCTCGCTCGACCCACGACCGCATGCAGCGCGAAGCCGCACGCGGCGGCCAGGGCGGTCGCACGATGGAAATACAGCGTTTGATTGGCCGCAGCCTGCGTGCCTGCGTCGATCGTGCAGCCCTTGGCGAACGCACGATCACGCTCGATTGCGATGTGCTGCAAGCCGATGGCGGCACGCGTACGGCAGCCATCACCGGCGCCTATGTTGCACTGGTCGATGCAATCAATGGTCTCAAGAAGCGCGGCGCGATCAAGCGCGATCCAGTCGTCGGCGCCATTGCGGCGATTTCGGTCGGCATTTTCAACGGCGTGCCCGTGCTTGATCTCGACTACGCCGAAGACTCCAACTGCGACACCGACATGAACGTCGTCATGAATGACGGCGGTGGGTTTATCGAAATCCAGGGCACCGCCGAAGGCCATGCCTTCCGTCGCGATGAACTCGATGCCCTGCTCGCTCTCGCCGGCAAGGGTGTCAGCGAACTCTGCGAACTGCAGCGCCAAGCCTTGTCTGCATGAAACTCGTCTTGGCCAGTGGCAACGCCGGCAAACTGGTCGAAATCCGCGAAGTACTGGCTGATCTCCCGATCGAGCTGAAATCTCAGGGCGATCTCGGTGTCGATGACGCCGAGGAAAACGGCACGACCTTTGTCGAGAACGCGATTCTCAAGGCGCGCCACGCGGCGCGCATCACAGGCCTTCCTGCACTCGGGGACGACTCGGGCATCTGCGTTGATGCACTGAATGGCGCACCCGGCCTGTTGTCCGCGCGCTTTGCCGGCGAGCACGGGAATAGCGCGGCGAATATCGCCAAGTTGCTTGATGCGATGAAGGATGTTCCCGAACATTCACGCGGCGCCCATTTCTTCTGCGTCATCGTTTTGCTGCGACATGCAGATGATCCGGCACCACTGATTGCGGAAGGTCGATGGTCCGGTCGCATCCTCACAACACGGCGCGGCGATGGCGGTTTCGGCTATGACCCGATTTTTTTCGATCCTCAGCGCAATGCCAGCGCCGCTGAGCTTGAGCCGACCTTGAAAAACCGCATCAGCCATCGCGGCCAGGCGCTCGCTCGCTTGGGCGAGTTGCTTAACACCGCGAATTTTCCTCAATCGTAGGAGCCCCTTCAGGGGCGATCGCTCTTCGCCGACCGCAACAAAGGCTCGCTCCTGAACGGGCTCCTAAGGAAAGATGGGCTCCCCAATGATGTTAGGCAACGTCGTTGCGCATATCGAGTCGTCGCCGCGTTGTGCGTTCAATGCGGCGATTCAATCGACTACACCTACAATGCGCGAATGAAATTTCTCGTCCCGCCTCCTCTCACGCTCTACATCCACATCCCCTGGTGTGTGAAGAAGTGTCCGTATTGCGATTTCAATTCGCATGCGCAGGTCGGCGGAATCCCCCAGGAGGCGTACGTTGCGGCCTTGCTTGCCGACCTTGATCGCGATCTTGCGGATTTCGGTGGTGCGTGGGTCGGAAGGCCCCTGCGCAGCATTTTTTTTGGTGGTGGAACGCCCAGTCTTTTCTCACCAGATTCGATTGCGCAAATCCTTGCTGGCGTACGTGATCGACTGAACCTAGATGCAAACATCGAAGTCACCCTCGAAACCAATCCGGGCACGGTCGAGCACGGCCGTTTCGACGGCTATCTCGGTGCCGGCGTGAATCGAATCAGTTTCGGTGTGCAGAGTTTCGATGACGAAAAATTACACCGGCTTGGGCGCATCCATTCGGCCAGCGACGCTGCCCGCGTGGTCGGCGAGGCGCGTGATGCGGGCTTCGACAATTTCAATATCGACTTGATGTACGCCCTGCCCGGTCAGGATCTCGCCGGCGCTGCGCGTGATATCGAGCAGGCGATCGCGCTGGCACCGACGCATATCTCGCACTACCAACTCACGATCGAACCGAATACGGCGTTTGCCTCACGCCCGCCGGCACTTCCTGACAGCGACGCGGCGTGGGATATCCAGGAACATTGCCAGCAACTACTTGCTGATGCGGGCTATGCGCAATATGAAATTTCGGCCTACGCGCAAGCGGGCAAACGCTCGGCGCACAACCTGAACTACTGGCAATTCGGTGACTATCTCGGCATCGGTGCAGGTGCGCACGGTAAGATCACCGATGTGGCCAACGCTTCGATCAAGCGTCGCGCCAAGCAGCGCACGCCACGTGCGTATCTCGACCACGCAGGCCTGCCGCGCGGCATCGCCAGTGAGGCGATTCTGCAGGCGATCGACCTCCCGTTCGAATACATGATGAATGCGCT
>JBDSPX010000320.1:0-2993 GCA_039930065.1 Dokdonella sp. | reverse complement strand
CCGCACTCAGCCGGTCCGGACGATCACTCTGAATGAAGCCGATATGCAGCAACTGCTCAGGCGCGCGGAATGGAAGCGGCTTGATCACCATTCCATAGATCAGCACCATCATGAACAACACACAGGCAAGCCCGGATGCGAGCACCGCGATGACCAGCATCGAGAATCCCGGCTTCGCGAACAGTCCACGGCCGGCATCGCGCATTTCGTGGAATAGTGCATTCATGGACGTGCATCTCCATCAAAGTGACAACAATTCACGCGAGGCGTACTTGCGGAAGAAGAAAAATCATTCATTACGCAAGGCCTCCATGGGCGGGATACGTGCAGCGCGCAAGGTCGGGATCGCGCAGGCGATGAGTGCAACCGCGAACAGCAGCGCGGCAACGCTGGCGAGCACGAATGGGTTGGCCGCATTGACGCCGTAGAGTTGCGCAGCGATGACACGGCCGAGAGCCAACGAACCGATAATGCCGATGACGATGCCTGGCACGATCATGCGCAAACCGGCACCGAACATGAGTCTATGAATGTCATGCGCATCTGCGCCGATCGCCTGGCGAACGCCGATCTCACGACGACGCTGGCCCACCGCATAGGCGATCACGCCATACATGCCGATCGCAGCAAGCAGCAGGGCGACGCCGGCAAAGATACTCATCAAGGTCAGATTGAAGCGACGCAGCAAGGTAGTCTGACGAGTGGCTTCGTCCATCGTGCGAATACTGAAAACCGGCATGTCGGGCGCGAGCTTCTTCAGCGCGCGCCGCAGCGTATCTGTGAATGCGAGGGCGTCGCCATTGATCTTCAAGATGAGGCTCATTTCGCTGGCCGGAAACGCGCGTGCCGGAAAATACACTTCGGGTCGAGGGTCATGTTCGAGATCTGACTGACGCACATTGCCGACCACGCCGACGATCGTCTTCATGGTGTCGTCGATGATGCCGATCTGTTGACCGAGCGCACTCGAAGCGTTGCCGCCAAGAAAGTGATCGACGAAGGATTGGTTGACCAGCACATGCGTACCGAGTCCAGCGTCATGGCCATCCTGCGCGTTGAGCAGTCGGCCACCATGCAACGGAATGCCGAGCGAGGCGAAATAATCGGGACTGGCGAAGCGGAAGTCGGCGAGATTCTGGTCCATCGGAATGTCATGTCCGGGCAAGCTGATTGCGCCATTGCCGATGCCGTCGATGCCCGCGACCGGCAATGTGTCGGTCATGCCAACCTCCGCCACACCTGGAAGCGCAGCCACGTCGGCAAGGATCGCGTCGATGCGCGGGCTGTTGGCCGCTTTGACGCGCGAGATCCATGCGGTGGACTCCTCACCCGGCAACAACGCCGGTACTGGCAGCGCAATACGCGCGGTCAGTACACCAGCGCTATCGACGCCGCTATCGACTTCGCTCAAATGGCGCAGGCTCTGGATCAGCAGGGCACTTCCACAAAGCAAAGTCAGCGCCACCGCGATCTGTGCCGAAACCAGCCAGGTGCGCAATCGACCATTGCGACCGCCGGTATCGCGACCGCTGCCGCGCAACGCATCGGCCGGATCCGCGCGGGTCGCGCGCCATGCCGGTGCAAAACCGGCGACAAGCATTGCGAGCAACGCGGCAATGACGACGACCGAGACAACGCTCGCATCAACGACCGGAATGGAGGTACGCGGCAACAAGCTGGGCGCGAGCGCCATCAACGTCCGAACGGCGGGTTGTGAAGTGAGCAGGCCGACGATGCCGCCGATGGCGGCGATCACCAAGGCCTCGGCCAGAACGGCGCGTGCCACGCTGGACGCGTCGGCTCCGAGCGCTCGACGCAAGGCGAATTCGTGCGCGCGTGCTTGACCGCGCGCCAACATCAGGTTGGCCAAATTCGCGCAGGCGATCAGCAATACCAGCAGCGCGGCGATCAGCAGCATCGCCAGTGGTTGATGAAATCGTCCACTCAGGCTTGCCTGCAACGACTGCACTTGCGAACGTAGCCCGTGGTGATTGTCGGGCCAGGTTTTCGCTTCCCATGCGGCGATGCCATCGAGTGTTTGTCTGGCTTCCACGAGGTCAGTCCCATCGCGTAGCCGCGCTACCATGCTCAGGTAATTGCTGCCGCGCGGATAGGAATTGCTCGGCAGATACGTGGGAAACCAGACTTGTGCATCGGTCGGAAAATTGAAATCCGCGGCGCTCACGCCCACCACGCGATAGCTCGTTTCATTGAGGATGATGTCGCGACCAATGATGTCGGACTTCGCGCCGAAACGGTCCCGCCACAATGCATTTGAAAGCACGACAACGCGCTCATCGTGAGCTTCCTCGTCCTTGCCCCAAACGCGTCCGGCGGCAATCGGACTGGAGAACACATTCCAGAAGTCAGGCGTCACCGCGCACGCGGTCAGCCGCTCGGCATCGCCCGCGCCAGTCAGGTTCATGGTGGATGTGTTGTAGCCGCCGAAGGCATCGAACACGCCGGTGCTGCGTTCGCGCCATTCCTGGAAGACCTGGCGCGATACCGGCCCATGCTTGATTGGCGTTTGCTCGCGACCGATATCGACGATGCGGTCGGCATTTGCGTAAGGCAGCGGTTGCAGCAGTACCGCGTCATAGACTGTGAAGATCGCTGCGAGCGCGCAAACGCCGAGCGCAAGCGTCGCGACCGCGGTTACGAAGAACGTCGGTCGAGCGAGCAAAGCACGTAGTGCCCGGCGCAGATCGTCGAACAATGGAATCATGACTCGACAGAAACACTGCGCGCCGGACGGATCAGGCGTTGGTCTTCTTCGTGGCGCAGACGATGCATCGTGTCTTCATCGACGACGCGGCCGTCGAACATGAAAATTTTGCGGTCGGCAAATTCGGCGTAGCGTGGATCATGGGTAACCATGCAGATCGTCGAGCCGGCCTTGTGCAATTCGTCGAGCAGGGCCATTACGGCCTCGCCGTTCTTCGAATCGAGGTTGCCGGTAGGCTCATCCGCGAGCAGGATCGACGGTGATCCGA
>JBDSPX010000319.1:0-2515 GCA_039930065.1 Dokdonella sp. | reverse complement strand
AACCGATGACCGCGCAAAGCGCGTGCGGGCGCAGCTCGAATTTGCAGATCTGCTCAAGGATGCTCCGTCTGCGTCCGAACTCGAAGCGCGCATCGCCGAGGATTCTGCCGATTTCGAAGCGCGCGATTTTCTCGGCGTTCGTTTGCTGATCGACGGTCAGACCGAAGCCGCTCTCGAACAGTTTCTGACGATCCTCAAGGCCGATCGAAACTGGAAAGAAGGTCAGGCGAAAAAACGCTTGATCGCGGCGTTCCTTGGCATCGACGATGCGGAATTGGTCGGGAGTTACCGACGCCGCATGTCGTCGTTGTTGTTCTGACCCGATCGACATGAGTCCGCGCCGACTGCGCCGCATGATGAATCTGTGGCCGCCATTTCTGTTCAGCGGCATCCGCGTGCTCGCCATCGGCGAGGACTGGCGCTCGGCGAGGGTCACCCTGCGTCGACATTGGTACAACAAGAACTACGTGGGCTCGCACTTCGGCGGCAGCCTGTTTTCGATGACCGATCCATACTGGATGCTGCTCGTCATGGAGTGTCTCGGAGGTGATTACATGGTTTGGGACAAAGCCGCCGACATCGAATTTGTCGCACCGGGTCGCGAGGATGTGTTCGCCGATTTCCTCGTCGAAGAATCCGCACTCGATGAAATCCGCACGGCCACCGCGAATGGCGAAAAATATCTTCGCTGGTTTCCAGTCGATGTGAAAACCGCCTCGGGCGAGGTCATCGCCCGCGTGCGCAAGCAACTCTATGTGCGGCGCAAGAAGCGGGATTGATCCAAGCGAATGTCCCGCAGGAGCCCGTTCACGGGCGAGCACTTCGCCATCCGCATCACGGCTCGCCCCTGAAGGGGCTCCTACGGGAGAAGGTGCCAGAGCGCTGCATTGTCATTGGCGCAGCCGACGCTGGAACGCCAATCTGGCAATTTCCGTAGGAGCCCGTTCACGGGCGAGCACTTCGTCAATCCGTATCAAAGCTCGCCCGCGAAGGGGCTCCTACAGGTCGGTGGCTAACGCCTTCATGTCATTCTGCTACCGGCGGCGCTTCCTCACCCGCATCCGCCCCTGCGGCATCACCATCGACCGGACTGGAACCTTCGACGAACGCATTCGTTTCGTCGCTCAAGGCTTCCATCGCTGCCTCGTCTTCCTCAACCGCATCCAGACGCACCAGGCCGACGAGTTTCTCGTCATCGGGCAATCGGATCAGGGTCACGCCCTGGGTGTTGCGGCCAACCTTGGCGACCTCGGCGGCGCGCGTGCGCACGAGGGTGCCCTGGTTCGAGATCAGCATGAGTTCGTGTTCTTCGCCGATCTGCACAGCTCCGACCAATTCACCATTGCGCTCCGAGCACTTGATGCCGATCACGCCCTGATTGCCACGCCCCTTGCGCGGGTATTCCGCAAGCTCGGTGCGCTTGCCGTAACCGCGCTCGGTGGCGGTGAGAATGTCGCCCTCACCATCGCGAACAATCAAGCTGACGACCTTTTCACCCTTGGCCAGACGGATACCGCGCACACCGCTCGATGTGCGTCCGGTCGAGCGCACGGTGTTCTCATCGAAGCGCACCGTCTTGCCGTTCGAGGCAAACAGCATGATGTCGCTTTCACCATCGGTGATCTGCACGTCGACCAGCGCATCGTCGTCGGCCAGGCCGATCGCAATCTTGCCCTTTTGCAATTGATACGCGTATTCGGTCAGCGGGGTCTTCTTGACCGTGCCGTTTTCGGTCGCGAAGAAGACGAAACGATCTTCGGAATACTCGGCAACCGGCAGGATCGCCTGCACCTTCTCGCCCTCCTGCAGCGGCAACAAGTTGACGATCGGTTTGCCGCGCGCGTGCGGTCCGGCATCGGGCATCTGATAGACCTTGAGCCAGTACACGCGACCGCTGCTCGTGAAGGTCAGCAGGGTGTCGTGCGTGTTGGCGATCCACAGGCGCTCGACGAAATCCTCGTCCTTCAGCGCGGACGCCGAACGACCCTTGCCGCCGCGCTTTTGTGCACGGTACATGCTGGCAGGTTGGCGCTTGGCGTAGCCGGTATGCGACAGCGTGACGACGACATCTTCAGGCTCGATCAAATCGAGCATGTCGAGATCATCCTGATTGGCCTGGATGACTGTGCGGCGTGCGTCGCCAAAATTCTCTTTGAGCGTGACCAGTTCTTCGCGAATCACAGCGAGCAGGCGAGCAGGATCCTCAAGGATCTCGATCAGGCCAATGATGGTTACGAGCAACTCCTTGTACTCGTCGGTCAGCTTTTCCTGCTCAAGCCCGGTCAGGCGGCTCAGACGCATTTCGAGAATCTGCTGTGCCTGCACTTCGGAAAGCTGGTAACCGCTTTCGCTCAAGCCGACGCCTTCATCGAGGGTTTCAGGCTTGGACACATCGGCGCCCGAGGCGGACAACAACGATCGCACGAGGCCCGGCTCCCAGCGCCGCGCGAGCATGCGTTGCTTGGCTTCATCGCTCGATGCCGAGGTCTTGATCAGCTCGATCATCTCGTCGATG
>JBDSPX010000318.1:0-26944 GCA_039930065.1 Dokdonella sp. | reverse complement strand
CAGCACGTGACGATAATCGTCATCGGTGGCGTGCAGGGGATCCGCCAGAAGGTATTTGGAGTTGAAGATATTCAGCCCGGTATTTTCCATCGCACCGAGGGTGAAATCGTCGGTGGCGACCACGTGGAAAACATCGAGCTGGTAATTGCGGCCAAACTCCTGCTCGTCCCAGCGCATCGCGGCTTTGAGACAGTCCATCGCATACCGACAACGCTCGACGACTTCCTTCTGCGCCCATATCTTCAGCGACACGTGTCGCCCCTCGGCCGTGACGTGGCTGTCTTCAATCGCCTCCAATTGCCCGGCAACGATGGCGAAAAGGTAGCTCGGCCTTGGCTGTGGATCGACAAATCGCGCCCAGTGGCGACCGTCGTCGAGATCACCCATCGCATCGGCATTGCCACCTGCGAGGAGTATCGGAAAGCGCTCGCGCCGTGCGCGCAACGTGACGCAGTATCGAGCAAGCACATCCGGTCGATCGACAGACCAGGTGATATGGCGAAATCCCTCGGCTTCGCACTGACTGAGGATGAAACCTTGATTAACGCTACCACTCAGATACACACCTTGCATCGCCTTGTTATCGGCGGGGCGGATGCGTGATCGCGTCTCGACGACGACGCTGCCACGCACGTCGGGAATCGTCAGCGACTCTGCGTCGATCTGATATTCGTTGATATCGAGCAGACGTCCATCAAGGCGAAGTTCGAGCAACTCGAGGGCCACACCATCCAGTCGAAGCTCCACGTCGCCCTGGGCAGGATCCTGGATCAAGGCCAATCGCGCGGTGACCTCGGTTTGCTCTACATCGAGATCGAATTCCAGATCCACCGTTTGCATGAGCCAGGCGGGCGGACAATAGTCTTCGAGACAGATCACGGGTTTGTTCATGGATGAGCAATCGCGGGTGGTTTTCCTATCGAGCATCTGACCATGGCGCGTTTGCGCTGTGAAGCACTACACGATCATGGCGACCTACCTGTATCGTTTGCGTCCTCGCCGAGAGGACATCACTGATGACCGCTGATACCCAATCCGACGCTGTCACGTTCGCCGACATCCAGGCGGCTGCGGGGCGCATCTCCGCGTATGCGCATGTGACCCCTGTATTGCAATCGCGAACGCTCGATGCACTTGCTGGCGCTGGATTGTTGTTCAAATGCGAGAACTTTCAGCGCGTCGGAGCATTCAAGTTTCGCGGCGCCTGCAATGCGGTCTGGTCGCTTGATCATGCGAGCGCCGCAAGCGGCGTCGTTACGCACTCCTCGGGCAATCACGGCGCGGCGCTTGCGCTTGCCGCAAGCACACGCGGCATTCCGGTCCATGTGGTCGTTCCCGAAGGGGCAGTGCGCTCGAAGGTCGAGGCAATCGAGGCGTATGGCGCAACCTTGCATCGTTGTGCGGCAACCATAGCGGCGCGCGAACAGGCGGCCGAGGCGGTGCGCAAGCAAACCGGCGCTTGTCTCGTGCATCCTTACACGAATATCGCGGTAATCGCCGGACAAGGCACCGCCGCCATGGAGCTGATCAGCGAAAGCGGTCCACTCGATATTCTGATCGCGCCGGTCGGCGGCGGCGGCCTGATTTGTGGCAGCGCGATTGCTGCTGGCTCGCTTGCCCCCGGTTGCCGCGTTATCGCCGCTGAACCTGCTGGCGCGGCCGATACGTATGAATCGCTTCAGCGGGGTGAACGTGTCGGTCCGTTTGTTCCCGATACGATTTGCGATGGTCTGCGCACCTTGGTCGGTGAGATCAATTTTTCGATTCTCCGCTCACACAACGTCGAAGTGCTGACCGCCGAAGACAGCGAAACGATCGCTGCCATGCGATTGATCTGGCAGCGCCTCAAGATCATCGTCGAACCGTCCGCTGCGATCGTACTGGCCGTAGTGCTCAAACATCGCGAACGCTTTGCCGGCAAACGCATCGGCCTGATCCTCAGCGGTGGCAATGTCGATCTGGATGCCTTGCCTTGGTAGACCACGACTTGAACCGGTGATCTGACATGACCGCGAATACCTCTGCCCCGAAAAGAGTTTCGGCACAGCGCAGCGCAGCCGATCCAGCCGATGACGGCAAGACACGTTGCACCTGGGCTATCGGCAAAACATTCGATCCGCCCTACACCCGTTACCACGATGAGGAATGGGGCGTGCCGGTTCGCAACGACCAGCGTCTGTTCGAATTCCTCGTTCTTGAAGGCGCCCAGGCCGGATTGAGCTGGCGTACCGTGCTTGGCAAACGCGCCGCCTACCGACGCGCCTTCCTTGATTTCAATATTGCACAAGTCGCCGCGATGTCCGATGCATATCTCGAAACGTTGTTGCTCGATGCTGGCTTGATTCGCAATCGCCTCAAGATATTCTCTGCGCGCAACAACGCCCGCGCTGCGCTCCAGGTCATCGAGGAATTCGGCAGTTTCACTGCGTGGCTGTGGTCCTACGTGGACGGAGCGCCCTTGCTCAATTACTGGTCGTCGCATAGCGAGGTTCCGGCCACCAGCGGCATCTCGGATGCCTTGAGCAAGGCCTTGCACAAGCGTGGATTTCGCTTTGTCGGCTCAACCATCATGTATGCATTCATGCAGGCAACCGGCATGGTCAATGATCATCTGACCACTTGTTTCTGCCATCCACAAAATCGAAAAGGAAAATCCCGAGCATGATCGTCACTGATCCACGGTCTTTTATTGATTCGGTTCGATTGCTGGCGCCGAAGCCCGATCTCCCAGCGACGGCACGTGCGGCGTTTCTGCTCAGTCCAGTCGACTTTGCTTTGGCCGCCGAGTCGGCCAGCGACAACCACTACATGGATCTCGATCGCAAACCGGACCCTTTGCGTGCCTTGGCCGAGCACGCGGAACTTGCTCGTCGCCTCAGCGAGGATGTTCCGGTCGTCACTTTCCCCGGTGATCCGGACGCCAGCGATGGTGTCTTTCCGAACAATGTCTTTGCCACGGTTCCAGGTCGATTGATCATCGGTCGCATGCGCCACGCCGTGCGCCAGCGAGAGACACGGCGTGCTGATATCCGTGAGTGGCTCGGCCCAACCCTGGGCAACGAGATTGTCGATCTGTCGACACAGGATCTTGTGGCCGAGTTGACTGGCGCGCTGGTCATCGATCGTGCTCGCGGCATCGGCTACTGCGGACTTTCCGAGCGCTGCGACTTGGCTGGCGCGCGGGCAATGCATGACGCTTTCAACCTGCGCCTGAGTTTCTGTTTCGATCTCGCCGACGGCGAATACCACACCAACGTTGTGCTGGCGATTCTCGCCGGTCGCGCTGCGATCATTGCCGAATCGGGATTCCGCGACAGCGATGCGGCGAAGGCAATCGCCTCGATCTATCAGGACAGAACCGTGTCGATCACCGACACGCAGAAACAGGCGTTCGCGGCGAATGCAATCAGTCTGTCGCCGCAGCGTGTATGGATGAGCGCGAAGGCCATGAACAGCCTCACTGCAGACCAGATCAGCTCACTCGGCCGCAGTGGATTCTCGATCGGCAGTGTTGATCTGACTGAGATCGAGAAAGCGGGCGGCAGCTTGCGCTGCTGTGTCGGAGAGATTTTCTGATCCAGCTGAATCGGTATTAGCACAGGACGTGCGCACGTCCGTTCAGCAAGTTCAGCGGGAATTCAAAGCCAGCCACCGAGACTGCACAGGCCGCGATACCCCAACGGCTGCCAATGAGTCCCCGACTGTCGAAATGATTGCGAATCCAGGACGTATCCGATTGTCCTCGCTGGCAACAGCGTTAGTGGTCATGTTGATTTCCACTGTCGCATTGGCGAAGGAGGTCACCGTGCAGGAGGCGGTCGAACAGGTGCAGCGCGAAACCAGTGCGAAGGTTCTCAGCGTTCAGACCTTGCGCACCGGCAAGCGCAAGATCTATCGCATCAAGATTCTGACCAATGGTGGCCAGGTCCGCGTTCTCGAAATCAAAGCGAACCCATAAACAGGAGATTGCAATGCGTGTACTACTGGTGGAAGACGAAGCGCCGCTGCGCGAAACCCTTGCGGCTCGCCTCAAGCGGGATGGCTTTGCAGTGGACGCGGCCGGTGATGGCGAAGAAGGCCTGTTCCTGGGTCGCGAAGTCCCGTTCGATATTGCGATCATCGATCTTGGCCTGCCGAAGATGTCCGGCATGGACCTGGTCAAGCAGTTGCGTGAGGATGGCCAAAGTTATCCGATCCTGATTCTGACCGCGCGCTCGTCGTGGCAGGACAAGGTACAAGGCCTCAAGTACGGCGCCGATGACTATCTGGTAAAGCCATTTCACGTCGAGGAGTTGCTCGCACGCATCAATGCACTGGTGCGCAGAGCCAGCGGCTGGTCACGCCCGCTGCTGGAGTGTGGCCCGATCGCTCTCGACACGACTGCGCAAACGGTCAGTGCCAATGGCAGCCCGGTCGATCTGACCAGCTACGAATACAAGGTCCTTGAATACCTCATGATGCATGCGGGCGAATTGGTCTCAAAGGCTGATTTGACCGAACACATCTACCAGCAGGATTTCGATCGCGACTCGAATGTTCTGGAGGTATTCATTGGTCGCCTGCGTCGCAAGCTCGATCCGGACAACGCGATCAAGCCGATTGAAACCGTCCGCGGACGCGGCTACCGATTTGCTCTGGAACGAACCGACAACGGGGCCGAGGAGACTGAAGCCGCGCCTGCGGCGTGATCTCGGCCGGTTCAATGGCACGCCCGCTCTCACTGCAAGCAAGATCCCTGGCCGCGGCGGGCATCGCCCTCGCGGCCTTTCTCGGACTCGCCTTCTTTGCCCTTGACCAGGCGTTTTTCGACGCGGCGCTGAGTTCACAGCGCGATCGGCTGCAGGGCTATCTGCATGCCTACCTAGCCGGCGCCGACACCAACCGCGCCGGCAATTTGATTCCGCCCGAAGTAGGCCCCGATCCGCGGTTTGATCGCCCCACCTCAGGCTTGTACGCGAGCATCGTTGGCGACCATGTGCGCAATGCAACCGATCGCGAATGGCGCTCACCATCTGCGGTCGGACTCAATCTGCCCTTCAATATCGAACTCGAAAAAGGTGTCAGCGAATTCTCGGGACCCGTCCACACCGAGCAAGGCAATCTGTTCGTGCTTTCCCAGGGAATCGGCTGGACCGTGGCTGACCGGCCGGAGCTCAAACTAACCGTCAACATTGCCGAAGACGGAGCCGCCCTGCAAACCCAGGTCAGAGTATTTCGCCGAACCCTGCTGGCCTGGCTTGGTGGTCTCGGCGTGCTGCTCATCTTGCTCCTGCTGGCGGTGCTGCGCTGGAGCATGGCGCCATTGCGCAAGGTCACTGCCGATCTGACCCAAGTCGAGCGCGGAGTTGCCGAGCATCTTGGCGACCGTTATCCCGCCGAACTCTCAGGCCTTGCGGCCAACCTCAACAATTTCATCGATTCAGAGCGCGATCGCCTCACACGCTATCGCAACACGCTGGCCGATCTCGCCCATAGTTTGAAGACGCCACTCGCTGTCATGCGCACGCAACTGGAAGCGGAAACTGATGAGAAGCAGTTGCGCTGGACCGTGCTCGAACAGGTCGGTCGAATGGATGAGATCGTCGCTTATCAACTCTCGCGTGCGGCGACTTCCGGTCGTCAGACGTTTGCGGCCCCGTTGCCACTCGAACCCTACGCCGAAGAAATCGTGCGCAGTCTCGAAAAAGTCTACGCCGAGAAGCATGTCCTTTGCGAGTTCGAGATCGATCCTGAAACGCGATTCCGCGGCGATCAGGGCGATCTCATGGAATTGCTTGGCAACGTGCTCGAAAATGCATTCAAGTGGGCTCGTCGCAGCGTGCTGGTCACCGCCAAACCGGTCAAACCCGACGACAGTCGCTTCGGCGGCATGGAGCTGATTGTCGAGGATGACGGCCCCGGCATACCCGAGGATCGCATTGACTACCTCCTGCAACGCGGCGTGCGCGGTGATGAGCGCGTGCAAGGCCATGGCATCGGTATGTCGATCGTTCAAGACATCCTCAAGGCCTACAAGGGCACCCTCAAGGTTTCCCGATCACCGACACTCGGTGGCGCGCGATTCGAACTGCGCCTGCTGGGCAGCTGAGCAACCGCGGCTCGGTACCGACTCAACAGCTACTCAATGTGACGCGAGCGCCTCGACTTCGGCGGCGAGACGCGCGGCGATCTGCTCACCACTGTAGTTGCGCAAGACGTAGTCGCGCGCCTTTTCTCCCTGCACCTCGCGCTTCTTCGGCTTGAGAGAAAGCATGCTGCCGATTGCGGCAACGAATTCGGCAGGGTTGTGATAGATCAGACCGCTGCCGCTATCCTTGACGTGGTCGACCAGCACTTCGCATTGGCCATTGACGATCACTGGCGTGCGCTGGGCCATCGCTTCCAGCAGCACGATGCTGAGGCTTTCATAGGGTGACGGTTGCACAAAGGCCACCGCACCGGCCATCAACTCGAATTTGCGTTGTTCCTCGACGAAACCGAGATATTGGACATCCCTGCGCTTGCCCACGCCGAGGACATCGTTGCCGGTCAGGATCAATTGCAGATCCGAGGCCGGATTGGCTGATTTGAACGCTTCGAAGCCTTCAAGCAATTGCGCGCAACCCTTGCTGACATCGATGCGGCCGCAGTAAAGAAGATAGGGCTTTTCCTCGGAAGCCCGCGCGACGAGATCAGTCGCGACCGTCATCGCCACGACGTTTCCTCCGTCTATATTCCAGATGCGTGCACCGAGGCGACGCTCCGCTTGGGCATTCCAGAGAATGCGCGGAGCCGAACGCGCCATGCGTGCAAACGTCTTCAAATACGCGGGAGGTTCGTCATGCAGCGCTGGAATCAAGGCCCAGCGTCGATGCCGCATCGCGCGAATACCATCCAGGGTCGGTGGATAAAGGTAAGGAAGAAAGAAGACCGCGGCATAGTCATCGCCATGCGTGCTCAAAAACTCGCTGAGTTCCGGGCAGTTCGGACCCTGCGCGCGAATGAACTCCTCCTCAAGTGCTTCCGGCCAGCAGTAGCGCGTCGCGGGTGTATTTTCCTTCGACCTTGAAAAGGCTTCGAGCATATTCTTGTGCAAGGAATGAAAATACGGCGTACGTCCTCGCGCAACGTGAAAGCGCCGAATCGTGATGCCCTCGCGTTGCTCAATTCCAGCCTTCAGATCATTGTCCCAGCGCATGTAGTCGAATGCGGTTGAGGTCAGCACATCCACAGAATAGTTTGCAGAGAGCAGTTGCGCATATTGCCAAGCCAGCGCCTCGGCACCGCCAACGAGGCGCTCATGACAACGCGGTACGACAATCGCGATTCGTGCGCTCACAACACTGGCTCCAGAAAGTCGACAAAGCGCTTCTTCAACACCTCGTTGGAAAAAGATTCCTGATAGCGTCGGCGCGCGCAATCAAGCAGATTGCCGCGTGACTCGTCGTCGGAAAAGATCCGCGCAGCACTCGCCGCGTAGAGCCAAGGGTCTTTTTCCTCCCAGGCGATGCCAGCATCGCCCAGCGTTTCCGGAACTGCGCTGGACGCATGCGCGACAATCGGCACACCGAGCGCCATCGATTCAATCAGCGGCACGCAAAACCCCTCGTGCTCACTCAACAACATGAAGACATGACTGCTCAGGTAAGCTGACTTCAGCTGCGCCTCGCTGGCGGCATTGATCCATTGCACATGGTCGTTCAAGTCGTGCTCGTCGATGCGCTGACGAATCGAGTCGGTATAGGTTTGCAGGCGAGGATCGATCTTTCCAACCAGCAGCAATCGAGCCGGTTCCGCGTAGGCGCGCACATAAGCCGAAAACGCTTCGATCAAATCCAGATGCCCCTTGTTTGGCGCAATGCGCCCGACCATGAGGAAATTGCGTGCGCCATCGGTCAATGCATCGATCAAACCCGTGTCGGCCTCAGCCTGGACCATGTCTTCGACGCGATGGAAAGGCGAGAGAATTCCGCCTTTGAGCGGCCCACTCGCGACTTCCTCCAACTCCGCGAGGTTGTAGGCTGAATCACCGAGATACAACTCACAGTCCAAGTTCGCGATCGTTGCGATTTCGCGCCGACCGCTCTGACAACCGTCGAAGTAAACCGGTGAAAACGGCTTGAAGAAATCCGGTGGCGTGATGTTGTGGTACTTGACTATTCGATAGCCGGTACAGCGCTTGAGCAATTCAACGGCCGACGGCCATCCCGTCGAAAAATGATAGATGACGAGATCTTTCGGGCCGCCTGCAAACCCCGGAAGATCTTCCGCGGGCCAGGTTTTGCGCTGGATACCCATGGACGATTGGCAAAAGATGCGCGTCTCGATACCGAGCTCTTCAAGTATCTTCGCCATGGCAATTGCATCGGCACCCACCGCATCCTTGCTGGTCAGCACAGGTATCAGAATGGCCGCCTTCACGTGCGACTATTCCGGACACTCGCCAACGCAGGTCTGACTTTCCCGTTCCCCATGAGCCCACTCCCCGATCCGTTTCTAGCGTGGCAAACTGGCGAATACGCAATGCGCGTTGGATGACGCTGCAACTCGTCGTATTTCCACAAATCCTGAGACACCCAAAGTCCGCTCGATCAATTCAATACCCATCGGCGCGGACGCCCTGCCCTCGAGAGCGTCGATAACCGTCGCAGATTCCGGCCCCACACCGATAATCAGCTTGCCGCCGGGGCGCAATACACGCCGCAGAATCTCCAGCAACGTCGGCGCGGCCAAGCTGCGCAGCAATGCCGGAAAATCAAGGATGCTCACGCCATCGATTGCCTGATCGGCGACTCTCGCCAGGACTACCGAAGGCTCAGCCACGGCGATGGAAATGCCGACACCACGCGCACGCTCGCCGACCTCATTGCTGGTGTTGACTCCGGTCACATTCAATCCGCGCGCGCTCAGGCATTGCAGCCAGTCCAGCCCACTTCCGATATCGAGAACTTCAGCGGACGACGGCAGCGAGCTGGAGAATTCCTCTGCCCATTGCTGCAATCGCGGCAGTCGAGAACCATCTGCGAGGCGGGTCTGCGCGAAGATTTCAGCATAGAGCGGATCTTTTTTGCGCCACTGCTCTCCTTCAGCCGCTTCCAGCGTTGAAAGGTTCTGGCGCAACGACGCCAACCAATGGTTCATGCTCAAAACCAGATGGCGCAGATCGCGGATCTCGTTGAACGCGCTTCCCACCTCCGAATGCACGAGTGGAAAGCGATCGCCGAATTGCTGCAATTGCACCTCCACGCCCGCTCTATCACGCTCAAGTCGCGCCATTTCCTCGCGTAACATTTCGAGCTGATCGACAATCCTTGGCAGCTCGTCTTTGAGCTGATGCGCGCGCGCGGCGTGATAGGCATCGGCAGCACGTTGGTGACGCAGGATACGCGGCAGGCCGCCGAGACACATCAACCATTCGATCACATAACCAAGTACCGGGATGCGCGTCGCCTTGGCCAGCAGATAGCGCGGCAGCAACCACGGCACGCGCACGCCAATCGCGCGCCCTTCACCGGAAAAACGCAGGTTGCCGAGAATCTCTATCTTGCTTCGACCGGTCTCCAGCAGCCTGACCTGTGCGGCGAATCCGCTGGAATCCGGCGTGCGCCGAAGCAAGGCGGCGTAGGCGCGCTCAAGGAAGTCGACGAAATGCGCATTGGAAAGCTCGTCGATCTCGAAGCGCTCGCGCGGTGGCGCGATCTGTCCGAGCGAGGCGGGTGCATTTCCGCGAAGAGTCGATTGCAAAGCGCGCGCGCGCGCCACTTCGGCGTCGGCGCGAATTTCTTCCTTGATACGCTGAAGCGAATTGTCTGCGACTGTTTTTTTCACGGAGTACGACTGGCTGAGCTGCCCTGGATGGCAGACGCTGAAGAAGCAACGGGCGCGCCGACACGATTTCCCGCACGGCCGACGGCGAGCGGCATGATGCCATAGGCGCGCGCCGTGGAAATGTCGATGAGTGCGTAATCCGGACGATGGCGACCATCGAGCTTGGGCAAGGCAAGTTGGTAGCGCTCACGTCCAGCGCGGCGGGCCGCGATGAAACCGAGCATGGCGCGCTGACGGACCCTCGCTGCACTTTCTTCGCCGCCGGATGGCGCCTTGCTGAAACCGAGCAGGGTCGTTTCGAGGAATTCGGCTTCATGACGATCGTTGTCGGTATAGAAACCGACAAACGCGTGTCCTGGCACCAGAACGAGAAGACTGCCGATCCCCAATCGCTCGAGCGCTGAAGCAATCAGCACGCTGCCATCGAGACAATTGGCGACGCGTTCATTCCAGGTGCTCGAGAGCAGCCGAACTCGCTGACTGTAGATGACCGGCCCTTGGCTGACCCCTGCGCCCTCGTCGGCATAGCGCAGGCCACGTTGTTCGAGCGCGACCCAGAGCGAGCGCACCAGACTCAATCGGCCATCGCGATCGAGCGCATGCGCATTGACTTTTGCCGCGTCGATATTGGCGAGGGCGAGCAAATCGTCGATGACCGGATCAGCGGGGTCGACCCAAGCCGCGAAAGCCCAGCCGAGATCAATGCGCGCATCGCCCTCTCGGACAAAATACAGCGCCTCATCGAGCGGATGTACGCGCAACTTGAATTGGCGCTCGACTGTCTTCATGCCGCGCCCCTCCAGCCGGACCAGCACAATCTGCTCGCGTGCCTGCTTGAGGCCCAGCAAGACCGTTGCATCCCAATCCAGCCTTGGCCGCAGCAGCGTATCGGCGCTGATCCGCATATTCATGACGGTTGGCTGACGCAATCCCTGGGTGGAAAGCGTCAACCGAATATCGTGCGGCATGCGCACGTCGCCGATATGCACCCGCAGTAGCCCACTGCCCTCGTCAGGCTTCCGCGTGCGGTCGACCGATTGCGACAGCTCCAGAGCCGGAAAAACGTCCCCGACCGGCGTTGTTTCCAGATCCAGCGTCACCGCCAGTGCCGGTACGCTGGCAAACCAGCACACGACGACGAGGCAAAGCCGCCAGGCGCTGGCAAGGAGTGAGGGTGCACCACAATTCACTTTCAATTGACTTCCGGTTGCCAGGTCATGCAATGCGCGACTATCGTTGCCATCCCCCCTTCTGTCCAGTCATCGCACCGAACGGAAGTTTGCCCTCCCAATGGAAACGCCATGCGCCCCGTCCTTTTGCCCGTTCTGATGAGCTTGATCTTGAGCGCTTGCAACCAGCCCTCGCCCGATCAGCCCGCCCCTGCCCCGGCGACCCAGCCCGCCGCCGCAACCCCCGCCGCCCCCGCGCCGGTGGCCGAAACTGCCGTCGTAAAAGCACCCGAAGGCGACTGCGGTGATCAATCCGCACTGCCCTCCGTGGAGCGGATCGCGAATACGCCGAAGTGGTCGCTGGCCAGCGAACAAGATAATTTTGGTTTCGATGTCTTTCGAGGCGACACGGAAAACGGCGAATTTGCGAAATTGAACAAGGATCCGATTCTCGGTGCTGGAACGACCGATGAAACTCAGAAATACTCCTGGCGCGACGACACCGTCGATCCATGCAAGGACTATTGGTACTACGTCGAGTCCATCAGCACGACCGGCGTCCGCGAAAAGATGACGCCCACGTTTAAAGCCGCAGCGAAGCGCTCGCCGCGAGCTGAAACCACCTCGAAGTAGTCCACCAGAGCGCACCGTGTTCGGTATCGAGGCCGCCCGAGTCGGTGCGCGATGACGGCGGCTGAATCGATCAAGCCGAGGCTTCCGTCAGGCGCTCCCGCGCGTCGTGTCTGGTCATGGCTGGCCATCGCTGGATGGCTGCTGCTCAACGCAATCCTGCTCTGGATCTACTCCCACCCGACACTGAAACCACTGGTCGGTGACGAGTTCGATTACAACCGCCGCGCAATCGCCTTGCTCGGCGGTCAGCCGATGCCCGAACTGTTTATCTGGCCACCGGGCCAGACCTGGTTTGTCGCCGCGATCTACGCCGTGTTTGGTCCCCATGTTGTTGCCGTGCAGATCACGCAAATCGCGCTGCTGGCGGGCTGCGCGGCGATGTTGGTGCGGCTTTGGCAGAGCCTCGACAATCGCTGCGCGGCGCTATGTGCAGGCACGCTGTTTATGCTCAATCCGAGCGCGCTGGCCTATGCCCACTGGCTCTGGCCGGAAGTCACCTACCTTGCGTGCCTGCTGGGCGCCCTGACCCTGCTGTTGACCTTCGACTCGCGCCCGCATTGGCGCGCTTTTTTCGCCGGGCTCTTGATTGGCCTCGCTTTGCTCTTCAAAAGTCTGATTGGCGGATTCTGGCCGTTTTTCCTGCTCTTGTTCCTTTCGCGCAAGAACAAGCGCTTTGCCTACGCCTGGTTGTCCGCGATCGCGTTTTGCGCCGGATTGTTGCTGGCCGCGGCGCCCGCGCTGTGGAAGGGCCACGTTGCAACCGGGCATGCTCTGATCGCTGACAGCTCGCTTTACAACCTCGATGTCGGATTGCGCGACAGCAGCCGCAGCGATTATGTCGATGAGGCCGGGCTGCCCGCGCTGACCGCATTCATCGAGAGTGCGCCAACGCCACAGCAGCGCAATGCCGTCTATTTCGAAAGGGTCAAAGCCGTCATTGTCGAACGCGGCTTCTTCAATGTGTTCGTCGATCAGCTCGACAGCCAGTATTTCCGTTTGTTCAACGCAAAGACCCTGCTGGTTTCGCAACTACCGGGGCCGCGCTGCGAAGGCTATCTCGGCGCCTATGGCAACAACAGCGTGAATGCCCCATTGATGGTGTTGTCTGGCGTGATGCATTCGCTCACGCTGGTGCTCTGCGCATTCGGTCTCGCCCTCTGGCGACGTTGGCTGCACCCGTTCGCGGCATTCTGCGCCCTGTACCTTGCCTACCAACTTGCACTGTTTCTCGGACTGCACGTCATGGAGCGCTACTTTTTTCAGATGCAGCCGTTGCTCTGTGGATTTGCCGGCAGCTTCCTCGCCGTGCTGATGCGCCGCGACATAACGCAGGACGCGCTGTCATTCACGCGCTGGCGCTGGCTGGTCGGCGGCGTCCTCGCGGTTGTCTTGCTCGGCTTGGCCTGGCTCGGACCCGTGCTGGACGGCCCTTGTCAGTGATCATTGCCGATCGATGGGTTCTGCACGCGCGCCGATCCGGTATCCTCGCCATCCCTTGTGATTGTCCTCGTCATGCGCCAGCACCTGATTGAACTGATCCGCTTCAGCACCTACGCCGAGTTGCGCGCCGAGCGTTCTCGCAGCTATCTCGGACTGGTCTGGTGGGTGGCCGAGCCGGCCATGATGATGGCCGCGTTCTGGCTGGTCTTCGATGTGATCCTGAAGACCGGCGGCCCCGACTACGTTCCATTCCTGCTGGTCGGTCTGACCCTTTGGCAATGGATGAAGTCGTGCATCACGCATGGCGGCTACGCGATCTGGGGCAACCTCGGCCTGATCCGTCAGGTGCAAATTCCGGTACTTGTATTCCCGCTCGTGCAAATGTTCGCCGACACGATCAAATTCTTCTATATCTTTGCCTTGTTGCTGGTGATTCTCTGGATCGCCGGATTCCCGCCAAACATCACCTATTTTGCCTTGCCGGTCGTCTTTGTCGTGACCTTGCTGTTTTCGGCCGGTGGCGGCTTCCTGATGGCCTCGGTAATTCCACTGATCCCCGATCTCCGCTTCGTCATCGAGCAGATACTGACCGTGGTCATGTTTCTCTCCGGCGTAGTCTTTGCGCTCGATTCAGTACCGCCATCGTTGAAGGATTGGTTCGCACTGAATCCGGTGGTGATCCTGCTTGACGCGACGCGCGGCATTCTCATGCACGCGCAATGGCCAGACTGGCTCGCCCTGCTCAAGGTCAGCCTGATTTCCGTAGTCGTCTGCGCAATTGGTATTGCCGTGGTCTTGCGACTGTCCCCGCGTTACCCGAAGCTGGCCGCGTGATGGATCAGCCCCTGATCGAACTCGACAATGTCGGCGTGGCTTTCTCCGCGCAACGACGCGTTGGCAGCGGAAAATTCTGGGCGCTGGAGGATGTCAGTCTGCGCCTGCGCGAGGGCGAGCGACTCGGCATCATCGGTCGCAACGGCGCCGGTAAAAGTACCCTTCTGCGCGTGCTCGCAGGTATTCTGCAACCCGATCGCGGCAGCATGCGACGACGCACCGTATCCTGTCAGCTGCTGTCGCTGGCGGTCGGTTTCACGCCGTATCTTTCTGGTCGCGACAACGCCATTCTTTCGGGCCTGATGATCGGCTTGCGCCAACGCGAGATTGTTTCGCGTTTACCGGCAATCAAGGAATTTTCCGAGCTCGGTGATTTCTTCGATCAGCCGATCGCGACCTATTCCTCCGGCATGCTCATGCGCCTCGGATTCTCGGTTGCCATGCAAGCCGAGCCCGATGTGCTGCTGATCGACGAAGTCTTGTCGGTGGGCGATGCTGAATTCCAGGAAAAGTCCGGAAGTGCGCTGCGCGAACGCATGCGTCAGGGTCATACCGTCGTGCTTGTCAGTCACGATGAAACCCAGGTCACCACCTTGTGCGACCGTCTGCTCTGGATCGAGCACGGTCGCAGCGTTTGCGAAGGCAGCCGCGATGAGGTGTTTGCCGCTTACCATCAGCAGCTGGAACACGCCACCGAAACACCATGACGCTCGAAGAAGTCCAACAGTTATTCGATTTCGCGCAGCGCCTCGGCACAACGCCGCGACACGTGCTCATCCGAGCTGCCTGCATGACGGAACACGACGTGGTCGACGCCAGTGAACAGCTGCATCGCCTGCGCCAGCACGGCATGCGCTTCTGCCCGCTCGCCGACGACTGCTCCAATCTATTGCTGACGCCGGTTGCCAGCTACGCCACGGACACCCTTGGCACGGCCCTTGATCTGTTGTGGCAGGATCCCCGTCAGGCCGCCGAGTGATGCGCGGTGCGGCACTTATCATTCTGGCTTGGAACCAGTGGCCACTGACCCGGCGCTGTCTCGACACCCTGCTCGCGCAGACCCTCGATCGCGCTGAAATCATCGTTGTCGACAACGGCTCGGCGGACGAGACCGCCGACGGTTTGAATGCCTACGAGGATCGCATTCGCACCGTGCGCCTGCCGTCGAATCTCGGCTTCGTGCGCGGCATGAATGCCGGCATCGCCGCAGCGCGACCCGATGACGATGTGGTTCTGCTCAACAACGATCTGGTCTTTGACCAACTCGATTGGCTCAATCGCCTGCGCGATGCCGCTTACGCCGGCGCCGACCACGGCATTGTTGGCTGTCGCATGCTCGGTGCCGCGCCGGGCAACCTGCTGTTTCATCTCGGTGGTTTCATCGAGCCGGAACTTCTCTGGGGGCAGCAGACCGAATCGGGTCAGCAGGAGACCGATGTCGGCCAATTTCCGCGCACTCGGCGAGTGCAAGCGGTCGCCTTCGCGCTCGCTTATATCCGCCGCGATTGCCTCGACCGCATTGGTGGTCTCGATGAAATTTTCCACAGCTATTTCGAAGACACCGACTATTGCCTGCGCGCCGCCGATGCCGGCATCGCCAGCGTCGTCGCTGGCGCGGTCACCTTGCGCCATGATCAACATGGTTCGACAAAGGATGACGGCGGCTTTCGCGAGCGCCTCTGGAAAGACAGCCGCGCGAGCTTTGCTGCACGCTGGCAACAGCGTCTGATTGATCGCTACCGAGGTAGCGTGCTCTGGCAAGGCCTGACCCGCTTGCCGTGCGCCTATGGCCAGCTTACCCGAGGACTGCTCTGGCGACTCGATGCGCGCGCGTTGCGCATGGCCTTTTCCGCCGTGTTACCCGAGTTGCTCGATGGCAATGATTTTCGTCTTGAACTTGCCGCACGACGCATGCTGCCTTCGTTCCCCGATGTCGCGCTGGTCTGTGCGCCGGGTCAATCGCAGATTCCCGCGCGCGGTCGCCGTCGCGTCGCAATCATCTTTTCCGCGTGGCGACAGCCACCGGCATCCTGGGTTGATTACTACAACGATTTCGATCTGCTGCTTGCACCGGATGCTTTCCAGGCTGAGGCGTACCGCTCAGCGGGCGTCCGCGCGCCGATCGAAATCCTGCCGCTCGGCGTCGACCGCGAGTACTGCCATCCACAGGTAACGACTCAGCCCAATCCAAAAGGTCACTTTGTTTTCCTCAGTGTCGCCGAGACCTTCGAACGTGACCGCCCTGACCAGATCCTGCAAGCGTTTCGGCGCGCATTCCGCGACGACGAAGCGGTCGAGCTGATCATCTACATTTGTCCCGGCAATGAGGAAAGCGCGATACGCAGCATCCTCGAATCCCAGCTTGAAAAGAGCGCTGGCGCACGCGTGCGCCTGATGTTCGGCTGGGGATTCCCGGCCTACGAGCGCGCCCAGTTGCTGGCCGCGGCGGATGCGTATGTGAGTGCCCGCCGCGGCGGCGATTGGGATCCTGTCGTGCGCGCGGCAATCGCGTGTGGGCGTATCGTTGTCGCGCCCGCCTACGGCAGTCAGCAATCGCTCGTACGCGACGGAGTGCTGGCGATCGAGCTCGATGGCGAAGTCGACGATCCCAGCGAACCCGGGTGCCGTTGGGCCAAACCGGATCCCGATGCGCTGACCTGGCGACTGCGTGACGTGTTCAATCGCCGCGAGGAACTGGCAGGCGCGGCCCGGTCCAGCGCCATCCGTTACACCGAAACCAACAACCTCGACATCACGGCCGATCGCCTGACCGACATGCTTGCACGCGACTCGACCCTCAAATCATGGCAGTCGTCCGTTCCCGCACATCAGCCGCGTAATCTCGATCGGCCGTTGAGCGGCCAGATCGTGGTTCTTGGCATGCATCGTTCCGGAACCTCCAGTGTCGGTGGCTTGCTGGCGTTGTTTGGCGCCTGGCCCGGCGCCGAGGCGCTGCTCTTGCGCGGCCCGGACAATCCGCGTGGCCACTTTGAGCATGGCGAACTTCACATGGCCTGCCTGCGTCGTTTGCAAGCAGCCGGCGGCGACTGGAAAACCCCACCCGATCACGCACCTGCTGATGCTGTCGACGCGTTCCGTCGCGAAGCGGCCGATATCCTTGAAACGCTGGAGTCGCACCGGCCATGGTTCATCAAGGAGCCACGCCTGTGCCTGCTCGCCCGCGAACTGCTGCCCTTGCTGACACGTCCATTGTTCGTGCATGTCGTGCGCGATCCGTGCGAGGTTGCTGCGTCATTGCAGCGAAGAGATGCCTTGTCGATCGAGCAAGCTCTTGCTCTTTGGGAACATTACACAAGGCAGGCATTCGACGCGAGCGCCGGCTGGAATCGAATCGTGATTGATTACAACGCGCTCGTCGAAGATCCGATCACCACCGCCAATGCATTCTTCGATGCGCTCGTAGGTGCCGGCATCCTCGGGCTGACGCGCCCAGCGCCACATTCAGTCAGAGAATGGATTGAGCCAGCCGGTACCAGCAATGCCATGCAATCCATCTCGCTCAGCACCTCCCAGCAGATTCTGTTCGATGCGATCAAGGGCGGCAGCATCCTTGCGTGATTCGACTATCGGGAGCCGACATCCATCTGCCAAAACGTCGCCCGCCTGCTTCGCACTTCTTTACACACGCCACATCGAAGACTAACGACGCTCTTGCAAACTGTGCTCCGGGATCTTTCCCGTCTACGGAGACCATCATCATGCGATTTGCAAACAAGAAAGCACTCCTCGGTGTTGTTACCGGCATCCTCCTGAGCGTCGGCGGCATTGGACTTTACGCGCACGCGGGTGACGGCCACGACATGCACGGCGCGCCCGCCAACAATCAACTTTCGATTACCGGCAGTCCGGCTGAATTGGCGCAGCGTGCGCGCGATCTGGGTCAACATATTTGCGAAACCATCAAGGCCGCCTCCGACTGCCCGGTAATCCCTGTGGCAGACAAGGCCTATTCGGCACTGAGTGCGATGCAGGACGCGTATCAGCAGGGTCAGCAGCAAATGCATGCGTTGTTGACTTCGGCCAACTTCGATCCAGGTGCATTTGCATCAATCCAAAGCAAACAGGTGCAGGCAGTTCAAGCCGGGTCGACGCGCTACCTGCAGTTTCTCGCCGACGCCGCGACGGCGCTGACAGGCGAGCAACGCCAGATGTTCTCGCGCAACGGACATGACGGGGGCTAAGCTCGGCACGAGCGTCCGTTCGGATGCAATCAACGAGTTCACAATGAGCGTCCAGTTGCTGCTATTGGAAGATGATCGCCGCCTGGCCGAAATGATCGGCGAATACCTCGGCCAGGCGGGATTCTCGGTGCATATGGAGACGCTCGGTCGGCGCGCCTTGCAGCGTCTCGATGGCGGCGGCTTTGATGCACTCGTGCTCGATCTGAGCTTGCCCGATGGCGATGGTCTGGATTTCTGCCGCGAAATTCGCTCGCGACCGGCGTTGCGCTCCCTGCCGATCCTCATGCTCACCGCGCGCGGCGATGCGGCCGATCGCATCGTCGGCCTCGAACTCGGTGCGGACGACTACTTGCCGAAGCCGTTCGAGCCGCGCGAATTGTTGGCGCGTCTGCGCGCCATTCTGCGTCGCAGTTCGGCGAACGCGCCAGGCGCTGAAGCGCGCGTGTTGCGATTCGGTCGACTCGAAATCGATGCCGATGCGCATCAGGTCCGACTCGACGGTGAACTCAAGGCACTGACCGGGCACCAGTTCGCCTTGCTCAATCTGCTCGCACGACATGCCGGTCGCGTGCTCAGCCGCGACTGGCTGCTGCAGGCCTTGAACGGTTCGAACGCGGACAGCTTCGATCGCTCGATCGACGTGCATATCTCGAAGCTGCGAGCCGCCATTGAAGATGATCCCAAGCGCCCTCGGCGCATCCTGACCCTGCGTGGCGCAGGGTATGTGTTCGCCAAATCGCAGGATTGAACAACCATGCCTCGATTCCGGATGTTTCAGCGCCTCTACCTGACTATCGTCGTCATCATGATCGCGTTTTCATTGATCGGCATAGTCATGCGCCACTCGGTGTCCCTGCGACTCCCATTTCCACAATGGGTGTTCGTATTCATTGGCATTTCGATGATCCTCAGCCTCGGCTCCTATCCGTTCGTCCGTCGACTGACCACGCGGTTGTCCCGGTTGCAACAAACGGTAAGTGACTTCGGCCGAGGTGAGTTGGACATACGCGCCGCCATCGAAGGCAATGACGAAGTCGCCCAGCTTGCGCAAGGATTCAATCAGGCCGCCGAACGCATCGAAACCCTGGTCGCCGCGCATCGGCGCCTGCTGGCCAACGCCAGTCACGAATTGCGCACACCGTTGACGCGGATCCGCATGGGCGTCGAGTTGCTGAGTGCCTCGACCGACAGCGCCCATCGCGCAGAACTCACGAAAGACTTGCGCGAACTCGATGACCTGCTTGAAGAAATCCTTCTGGCCAGCCGACTCGAGGCGCTAGCGGATGGCGGCGAGGCGGATCAGGAGATCGATCTGCTCGCCCTGATCGCCGAAGAGTGCGCACGCTACGATCACGTCGATTTCGAATTCCCTTCCAGCGATGACGAAAAGCATGTGATTTGGCTGCACGGAAACGAGCGACTGTTGCGCCGCCTCGTGCGCAACCTGCTTGAGAATGCGCGACGTCACGGCGCACCGCCGACCAAACTGTGCCTGCTGGCCGTCGAAAACGGATTCGAACTTTGCGTCACTGATGGCGGAACCGGCGTCGCGCAAGCTGACCGCGAACGCGTCTTCGAACCGTTCTTCCGCGGCGGCAACGCGGAAGAAAATGTCGGCAGCGGACTCGGCCTGTCCCTGGTTCGCCAGATCGCGCGGCGGCACGGCGGCGAGGCCCGTTGCGTTGATCGCGGCGAGGGCGTAAGCGCCTTCATCGTGCGGCTTCCCCGTGGTCCCCAGCTCGATGCCTGAGTAGTCGAACGCAATGCCGTATCGGCGCAACTCGCAAACGCAACTGAGATCGTGAGTTCCGCCCGCCGAGCCTTGCTTGTGACCTGCTCCGGAGGCATCGACTTACTGATGCAAGACAGTCCATCGAAATCTTTTCTGAGGATTGAATTCCGTTCAGCCTGCATCTGTTTTTGAGATGTCGCGGAGTCGATCGCAGCGGGTGCTAGGATGCCGAATCCTTGGCTAGAACGCGCTGTCGCTGAATGAGAAAAATCGGGGTTGCTCGCAACTCGCAATGTGTGCATCCGCGCGGGTTCGCAGCTCGGCATTTCGCTCGCTCCAAGCTTGGAGACATTGCCATTCCGTCGAAGACTACGGAGGCCGTGCGGCATCCCGGAAGCGCCTCGCAATTCCAGAGTGCATGGCTGTATCTCTTGCGGATGATGGTACTTGCGATGCTGGGCATGACGTTTGTCGCGAGCGCCGCCGTCACCACAGCGCCACCCCCGTTGCGGGACTACGCCGTCGACCGCTGGACGACAGCCGACGGCTTGTCGCACAACTCCATCCGTGGCATGGCGCAATCCACTGACGGTTACCTGTGGTTTGGTAGCTGGGAAGGTGTCGTCAGATACAACGGCCAGGAGTTTGTCGTTTTCGATCGAGCGAGTGGCACTGGCCTGCTCGACAATGGCATCGGCGCGTTGTATCGGGATCCTGCTGGCGGACTGTGGCTGGGTGATTCACGGGGCAACGTGGGACGCCGCGAGAAAGATGGCAGCTTCCGCTTCTGGCCACGTCCGAACGATGTTCCAGAGGTTCTGATTCACTCGATGAGCATGGATCGGCAGGGTCGTCTGTGGCTCGTCTATGAGGGAAAGGGACTGAGCTATCTGGACGCGGATGGCGAATACCATCATTTTCCGATGAGCGCGGACTCTCCCATGCGAATGGCGAATTTCCGCATGGTCATCGACGCGCACGATCGAATATGGATCGGCAGCTATGCGGGTCTGGTCTATCAGGACATCGCAGGCGACGGCATCGCCCACCGCGCTCCGGATTCTTTCAAGTTGCCAGCGGGCCTTTCCTGGCCCTATCAGGCTCCGGATGGGACGCTCTGGATTGCCGCTGAGGACAGTCTCTTCCGCATGGTAAACGGGACGCCGCAGCTCAAGATCAAGATCCCCGACAAGGGGCGATTGACCGCGATGCTTGAGGATCACAACGGCCAGTTGTGGCTCGGCACCGAGAATCTCGGACTGTTCCGCTTGACCGAGCGTTACGGACTTGAGCGCATGCAGTCGAATCTCGAACTGCCGGGCGGCCGCATCACCGAGATCTTGGAAGACACAGAAGGGAGTATCTGGGTCGGCACGAACGGTGGCCTGTTCCGCCTGCGCGAAACGCTGTTCAGCAATCATGGCAGGCAAGACGGCCTCAGCGCTGACTACATCCGCACCGTGATGGAAGACCGCAATGGGCGCTTGTGGATCGGATCTTCGGGCGGCCTTGACCGAATGGACGCCGATGGTTCGATCAAAAGCTTGCCGTTAATCTCCGCCAGCGGCAATGCGGTATCCGTACTGAGCCTTGCCGAGGATGCCAACAGCAGCATGTGGGTCGGCACCTATGCAGATGGGGTCTACCGAGTCGATGCAGACGACACAACCCAGCATTTCGGCAAAGCCAATGGTCTGCCACCGGGCAACATTCGCTCAATCGCCGTCGACGCAGAAGGTGTGATCTGGCTCGGGACCCAGTTGGGCGTCGCTCGCCTGCAAGGCGATCAAGCGCGCATGCTCGATGGCGAAAACGCGCCGCTCGTTCTGACCACTGCTCTTGAAAGTCAGCCCGGAGAGCTCTGGATTGGAAGCATCGAGGGCGCGCGTGTGCTGCGCGGCACGCATATCGAGCGCATCGAGCTTGCCGATCTCGGCGGCGCACGGACCGTATTCGGCTTTCGCCGCCTCGGCAGCGACATGTGGATCGCTTCCGATCGCGGACTGTATCGCTATCGCGAGGGCAAGCTGGCTCATGTGGGCCTCGAAAAAGGCATGCCGGTCGACGCCGTATTCGAAATGCTGCCTGATCGATCCGGCAACATCTGGATCACCAGCAACCGCGGCGTGCTGCGCACCAAACAGGCGGCATTGGACGCCGTCGCTGACGGGCGCAGCGCTCGCATCGAGGTCAGCCGCTACAACGAAATGGACGGCATGAACAGCGCGCAGGCCAATGGCGGTACAAATCCTGCCGCATGGCTGCGCCGCGACAACACGTTGTGGATCGCCACGGCGCTGGGATTGACCTCTGTCGATCCGAAGCGATTGGAACACTTGGTTGTTTACCCTTCTCCACCCACGGTCATCGAACGCATTGGTGTCGAAGGTCAGCCATTGTCACTGGCGTCCCTCGACCAGCCCATCTCGCTGCCCGGCGGCAAGCGCTTGACCGTCAGCTACGTCGGCATCAGCTACCTTTTGCCGAAGCGAATTGTCTATCGCACACGCCTTGAAGGTCTTGAGGATGCCTGGGTCGAGCGCGGCCAGCAACGCAGCGTCGAATTTTTCGGACTGCCACCGGGCGACTATGGTTTGCACATTGCCGCCGCGCACCCGGGCGAAGCCTGGAGCAGCAACGAGGCACTCTGGCGATTCCATATCGAGCCATTCTGGTGGCAACGGATCAGCGTTCGCATCGCAGCGGCGCTGATTGCGTTGCTGGCGCTGCTTGCCCTCTATCGCTACCTCATCGCGCGCTACCGCGACAGCAACCTCAAGCTGATGCGTCTGGTCGACACACGCACTCAGGATCTACAACAGCAGACCCAACGACTGCTGCTGGCCGATGAGGAAAAATCCACACTGCTTGAGCAAATTCGCGAGCAATCTGTCGCCTTTGAAAAGCAGGCGCGCGAGGATGCGCTGACCGGCTTGCCCAACCGGCGCGCCTTCGACGAGGCAATGGTCCAAGCCGTTGAACGGGCACGCAGCGGCAATCGGCCGCTGACCCTGGCGATGATCGATGTCGATCATTTCAAGGAAGTCAACGATCAACACTCGCACAGTATCGGTGACGCCGTGCTGCGCGAAGTCGGCCGCCTGCTCAGTGGCGCGAGTCGCGCGTCCGATGTGCCCGCCCGCGTCGGCGGCGAAGAGTTCGCTCTGCTCTTCAACGACACCACGTTGGAGCAGGCCCAGGTCACTTGCGAGCGTTTGCGCCAGCGTTTCCACGAACAGCGCAATTGGGCGGGTGTAGCGGGTGTGCAAATCAACTTCAGCGCCGGACTCGTGCAGCTGAAAGGAGAACCGGAAAGTGGCGAGGCGATGCTGCAACGCGCAGACGATGCGCTCTACCGGGCCAAACAAGAAGGCCGCGATCGCATCTGCATCGGCTGATTGGTTGCGCGAGTCAGCTCTCGGCTACACGCCAATGTCTTCATTCCACAGTTCGGGTTTGGCCGCGATGAAGTCGCGCATGAGTTTGATGCAATGTTGATCCTGCAACACGTCGACCTGTACGCCCCGCGAACGCAATAGTTCTTCTTCACCGAGAAAAGTCTGGTTTTCGCCGACGATGATTTTCGGAATTCCGTAAAGCAGGATTGCGCCGCTGCACATCGGACACGGTGACAGCGTGGTGTAAAGCACAGATTCGCGGTAAACGCTCGCGGGCTGTCGTCCCGCGTTCTCGAACGCATCCATCTCGCCATGCAACACCGTGCTACCCGATTGCACACGACGATTGTGGCCACGACCTAGAATGCGTCCGTCGTGCACGATTACCGAACCAATCGGAATTCCCCCTTCATCAAGTCCTTTTTGCGCCTCCTCAATCGCGGCTTGCAGAAACGGATCCATGGCAATGCTCCCTGTTTTGGAAACACAAAATTTTAGCATGTGCGCAGTCGATATCCCGTCGCGCCAGCCAATACCCGCGGTTGTTGATCCAGATAGTGGTAGACAGAAAGACGTCGCATCAAAGTCGCTTGAATGTCGGCTACTGGCGAGTGATTCCGCCTTGGGCAAACCATGCCAAACGCTTCGTTTTGTGTGCGCACATACCAAACACGTATAACCGCCTTATTTGCTCACTATGTTTTTTTACCTCTTTTCCATGTTCAGGTCATACCCAGACCGACACGTCGCCTCAAGATCAAATGGGCAGCCATTTGAAACAAGCCAAGCCGCACGGGATCGAGGTTGACGTCATCGAACGATGGCAGTGAACGCAGGCCGCACCCTATCTCCGCAAGGCAGCGAACCGCGCCCACGCTGCACGTCAGCGAAATTACTGAACCGCGGTCGATTTTGGCTTGAAACATGCGCCCGCGTCGAAGCTGAATTGGGCCGGGATATCGATTTTCTCGCTCTGTCCGACGCCATCCCAGATGCGCGTATCGGCCCACGGTGTGTTCATCACGTAGTGGAAACTGGCACCGACCGCGCCCTGGTAGGATTCCACGCCGGTATACGCGGCACTGGTTTCCGCACTGGAGTGGTAGAGCACGTTGCCGTAGCTGATCAGTCCGTAGTTCATCGTCAGCGGCCGGTCGCTAAGATCACCGCACCACGCCTGACGACCGTTGACATAGAAGATCACGCGATCATGGCGCACAAAGACGTCGAAGTGGGTCAGCGGCGCTTGCTGGTCGAACGGCTCGAACATCGGGCTGGTCGGATGGTGACTCGCATCAAGACGCCAGAACATGCCGTTGATCGCCTCGGGATCGAAGTCGTCCATGCCGGCCGGCTTCAAATTGATGATTCCGTTGGGCACGCCCTGAGGGCTGATGAATGCGTGAAGCTGCGAGTGTGGTTCGTCGTACCAGGTTGATCCTGCATTCGGCGGCGGACCCCAGTTCCAGTAGCCACCGAGCTGGATCAGATTGAGACATTCCTTGTTGTGATAGGACGTCAGCGGTTCGCCCAGCATCGGCGCGCTCGGATTGCGTCCTTGTGCTGCATAGAAGAACGGTTGAGCCACCGGTCGACCGCGTGGAATGTGCGTCGCCGGGTCAACCAACTCCGTGCGCGTCGCACCGCCACACATCATCCAATGCCAGTAGCGACGCGGCGTTGCGCCGGAATCGACACGGAAGAACGAGTGCACGTATTGCGTCGTGTCCAGTTGTTGCGGCTGCGTCTTGGTCGACGAGAAGTACACGGCGCCTAGCACGTCTTGAGCCCAATCGCCGAACGTCGAATACAATCGTCCGTGTCGCTTCCATACTTGAACGCCTTTAGGATTATTCCCATTTTCCCATTGCGCCATGGCGTTCAAGGCAGGCTGTACGGCAATGGTCCAGAAGTACCAGTCGCCGAATTGTCCTCCGCTGACCAGACCGGCTCCTTCGGATCGGTTTTCCGTGTGGAAGGACGTCATGATCGCGTCTTCCCCGAAGTCGTCGAATGTCGCATTGGGCCCCACATCGAAGATCGGTGCATTGGTGGCTTCGTCTGCCGCCGGTCGTGTCACCTTGAAGACGCTGCGCGCGAGCACGACTGGATCGGCGGGAATACGCGGATCGTTCGGCGGCACCGCCCTGCCGATGACTTCGGCAGGGACCTCATGCGCTGCGTTGACATTTTTGTAGTCGAGCAGGGTGCTGCCCTGCCCGTTGAGGATTTCATTGCCGTAAATCGCCTTCACGTCATCGAAACTGCGAAACGGAAACGCGGCTCCGCCGCTGCTGGCCACATCGACGGTCGACAGCGGAATCGTCGCATTCGTATGCGCCATCACGCCAGGAAACGGGCACGGCGATGCAAGCGCTTCGACCACGATCCGATAGTCGCCATTGGCAACCAGCCCCGGCACTTCAATCGCCTGCAGCAACTCGCGATGACTCACCGCGCTGACAAGAGGATTGCCGCTCAGCAGGGCATCCACATTGCGGACATAGCGTTGACGGAATCCGGCGCAAGCCAGCACGGCACCGCGTGGCTGAGTGCCGGAAAAGGTCACGGCGGAATTCACGATGTAGGCACGGTAGTCGGCTGCGTCCTTGACCGCTGGCACGTAGACGATCAGCGCGTCGCGACGATTCAACAAGGTGACATTGGGAATACTGGGCATCGTCGGACTGGCCAGGGGCGTCGGGGGCGCGGTCCATCGGCTTGGCACAGCGTGTATGGGGGCGTGATTGAGCGTGTCCAGAATGAGGCCAAGTCCGTTGAACGCGAAGGTGGACGGAGCGCCGATCTGAGCGGGCGTCGTGCCCGGCATCACCGGTGGTGGCGGATCAAATCCATCGCAGAAGGTCAGGTCGCTGGCGACGCTGCAATCGGCGGGCGTTGCTGCAGCCGGAGTATTTGTAGACGTTGGCCATGGCGTCACGGTTATCACCGGAGGGGTACTGCTTGCCAACCACGTAGCGGCGTACGCCCCAAGGGACAACAGAACAGCAGAAGCAAAAAATGCAGTGCGTGAGCGATGGCTCGTCATTACCTGTGTCCTGTCGAAGTGCATTGCGAGCACAACACGACACCCGCGATACTCGCTAAAGCGCCGATGGCGGATCGAATAAAACCGGCCCGAGTGCGGAAATGCAAGTTTGTTCGACCGCGCAAAACGTTTTGTTGACGGCCTCTACAATCTGCTCATTCGCCATTGCCCATTTTGTCCGCTGTCTTTTCAAGGGCTTTTGTGCGAACACCCACTTCAACCAATCGGCACATTGGCCGGGAACTGACTCAAGTTGGATCAGGATTACCTGAGGCCAACGTCAGAGGAATGTTGTCAACATGGCCATTCCATCCAACCTTTCCGCAACTCAGTTCCCACTGCTCGTTGCAATGATGCGATCGAGGCGTGTTCTGGCCAGCCGCGTTGTTTCATTGGCGTCGCCAAACTTCGCAAGCAGACGGTCATACGCCGACTGCGCGAGCTTGCGGCCGCCGTCAATGTCGCCATTTTGTGCCTTGGCCAGCCCGAGTGCACTTTCGGCGCTGGCCGTAAGCGGATGATCGGCCGGCAGCATTTCGCGATAGACGACGAGCGATTTTTCCAGCATCGTGATTGCTTCAGCGGGGCGCTTCGCTTCGATCAACGCGTTGCCGTAAGCGGTATAGGCATTCGCCGCAAAGGCGCGACCGGAATCCGGCAAACGATCGGCGGCGGCGACC
>JBDSPX010000317.1:0-3692 GCA_039930065.1 Dokdonella sp. | reverse complement strand
TCTGGCTCAGTGAGCAACTCGAAGCAACCGACGGATCCTGGAAGGAGCAGGTGCAGAGTGACCTTGAAAGAATGGGCGAGTGGGCAGCTGTTCAACGCGCTGTCGAGCGGCTCGGTAAATCAAGCACTCCTGCGGAAGACTGGATGCCGCAGAATCCGCAAGCCTTGTTGCTGTCAGAGGAGCGTAAACCTGCATCCTCGAAGTAGACTGATTGTCACTGGCGTGAAAGTCGATATCGGCTGACATTCCGCCCCGAAACAGGATCTGAATGCGATGGCGCAATTTCCGACGACACGCTGGAGTCTCATTCAGACGGGCGATCGGTCGCAGGCAGATATCGTCGCGGTTTGGGGTGAACTTTTGCAGGTTTATCAACCAGCAATCGTGAGCTACTTTCATCGACGCGCAACTCGGCAGGATGCGGATGATCTTGCACAGGAGTTCATGCTCCGATCCATTGACGATGGTTGGTGGGCGCGTGCCGACCCAAATGCGGGATCCTTTCGACAGTTTCTGCGCATGCTGATGAAACGTTTCATGGCTCAGCAAATCGATACAGGTTATCGGCGCTTCGAACGGACTGGGGAGAGTCACGAGGATGTGGCGGACCTGAAAACGCCAGATCAGGTTTTTGATCTGCAATTTGCCTTGTGCCTGACGCGCGTCGCACTCGATGGCCTGCGCAAGGATTACGAAAGCGACGGTCGCGGCGCTACATTTTTTGCGCTTGAGCCGTGGCTCGCAGAAATGCCGGAATACGGCGAGCTCATCGAGCTCGGCAAGCAGCTTGCGGTTTCGCCCAATACGCTGGCTGTCCAGTTGAAGCGCTTGCGCACGCGACTGCAGAAGGCCGTACGCGTTGCGATCAAGGACTTGAGCCTCAATGACGAATGCGCAGCCATCGAGCGGGAGGCGTTGATTGCCTCGCTGTGCATGGGCGGACCGGTCTAATGCGGACGATCGACGACAACGAATCCCGCTTGCTCGATATTGCCCATCTTGGTTTGACGAACGTCGCGACCGCCGACGCGATGCTCTGGGATGCGCTCGATCTTGACGATCCGGATGATCGGCGCTTCGGCGATTTTGAGTTGCTTGAGCGCATTGGTCACGGCGGCATGGGCGTCGTCTTTCGAGCGATGCAAATCAGTCTTCAGCGTGAGGTCGCGATCAAGTTTATCGTCGGTGATCTTGCCGAGAACCCGCGCGCGATCTCGATTTTCTTTGCCGAGGCACGCGCTGCAGCGCGCCTTCATCATCCGCATATCGTCTCGGTTTTTGAAACGGGAAAAGTCGATGGCATGCCGTTTTTTTCGATGCCATTGTTGCAGGGGAAAACGCTCGCACAGCGCCTGAGCTCGGGGCGTATCCCAGTGTCAGAGGTTGTCCCGTTGATGTTGAAGCTGTGCGCCGCGGTCGACTATGCGCATGGCTATGGTTTGTTGCATCTGGATCTGAAACCGGCAAACGTGCTGTTTGACGAGCGCGGAGAACCGCTGGTCGGCGACTTCGGCTTGGCTCGACACATGGATGCCGACGGTGGCGTTGATGCGCTCGAAATGGCGGGTACCGCTGCTTACATGGCACCTGAGCAGCTCGCGAGCCCACGACGACTGAGCAAGGCGACCGACATCTATTCGCTCGGGGTAATTCTCCACGAGCTGTTGCTTGGCGTTGCGCCATGTCCTGGGGCCGACGGCTTGATGGTCTCGCCGCGAAGCGTTGACCCGAGTATCCAAAGGGATATCGATGCGATCTGCATGAAATGTCTGCTAGCCGATCCTGGCGCGCGCTACCCCGATGTTTCCGCACTTGGTGCGGACCTCGGACGCTTTCAGGATGGCAACAGTGTCAGTGTTCGTGAGCCAAGCTTGATCGAGCGCTTGACGCGCAGTGCCAAGCGCCGCCCGGGGGTTGCACTGGCGACGGTCGCCGCTCTGTCAATTCTGATCCTCGGATTGCTTTCAACCAGCTGGCAGTGGCGTCAAGCAGAACGTGCGCGCAAGGAGGCCTTCCGCCAGCAAGAACTGGCGACTCTCGAGGCGACACGCAATCAGAAATTATCCGGATTCATGGCTGCGGCGTTTCCGCCTGGCAGCGCGATCCGCGAGGGTCGCTCTGACAATGTTCGTGACGCGGTCAGTTGGCTGAAAAAACATGCGGCCAATGACCCATCCACCCAGCGCGCCGTGCTCGCATCGTTCCGCCAGGCGCTTGGCGAAGCACACAAAGATGATGTGGTCGCGGCATTCACGGTCGAGATTCTCGATCAGCTCGGCGAAGGCTATCGTCAGGAGCAGGTCGAACGGCTGGCGCTCAACGGCGATCGTGACAGTCTCATTGCGGCGGCGCTAATTGGAATTCCGCGAGGAGCGGAAGTATCCAGTGCAGCGCACGAATCTGTGCTTCAGCGACTGTTCGAAGATCATCATGGCGATGCTCTCGCCGTGTACGTCTCCGCACTGGCGTGCCATGTGCAACCGTATCCATGCACGCATCACGAGTACTACTCAGCGCTGACCGCCCAATTTCCCGGCAATGCCGTTCACTGGGTACTGACGCCCGCGGGGACCCACGCATCGAATGGCGAATTGATTGATCAGATTCGTCACGCCGCCGTCGCGAGTGAGTTCAATGATCGGCTTCCTGAGCTGAGTGCGTTGATTCGAAATGCGTTGCGCGACCAGCCGGCGCCGGCGTCAATCCTGGAACCGATGGGAGGCTTTCTAAAAGAACCTGAGGTGGCTCCCTCGTTACGGCGCAATGCACTCGACAGCGTGGCCCTGCCCATGTACCTCGCTTTCGTGCAGGCGTGCAAGCCGAATAGTTCAGCTATTCACGAGGTGCTCGGGTTGAAAGAGGCCTGCGGCGCGTTTGCCAGTCACGCCATGCATTCTGCGCAATCCACCGTTCTGGCCAAGATGATTGGCAGCGCCATTCTCCGGCGCCTATACAAAGGCGCGCCCTTGGAACAGGAAGCGAAGCAATATCGCCGACACTATGTATGGCTGAGCGAGCATGCAGGGGTTGAGCCTGGCGGGGATGAGGAGTTTCAACAGGACCTGATCAAATTTGGAGAATGGGAGGCGCTCCAACGCCTGGCCGAGCGGGCGGGATTTTCGCGTGATCCGCCAGCCGCCTGGGTGCCTTTACATCCGGAGTCCTTGCTTCTTTCGGAGGAGCGCACACAGGCCTCATCGAAATAGTTGGGATCATCGCGCTTCGATCGAAAGCGACTCATCGACGATCGAAAAAAAGTCCCCGCATGCGGGGACTTTGCTTGATGACGGGGACCGGTTTCGCTGCTTGAACGTTGACCAGTGGCGCTTTCTACATCAGCGCATGTCGGCCGGTGCCTTGACCGGATCGGCCGGCTTCGGTGGAAGGGAGACCGGGTGAGCGAGCATCTGCGCCTTGATCTCGGCAATCGCGCGATCAAGTTGTGCATCGCGGCCGGCCAGCGTCGAGGCAACATCATCTTCGACGACGATGTCGGGATCGACACCGTGGCCCTCGATCACCCATTGGCCCTCTGTATTTGCCGAGGCGAACTGCGGAACATTGGTCGAGCCACCGTCGATCAGCGGCCCCCAATCATTGATGCCAACCACGCCACCCCAGGTGCGTGTGCCGATCAAGGGGCCGAGTTTGGCCTGCTTGAACATGTACGAGAAAATATCGCCATCCGATGC
>JBDSPX010000316.1:0-4442 GCA_039930065.1 Dokdonella sp. | reverse complement strand
AAAGGCTGGCATCTTTCGACAAGGCCGACCAGCCATTCTTGGCGAGTCCGAGCCGCCCGTGACGCTGGTTGAAGAGGTGCGCCGTATCGGTGCGCGGATGTTCGCAGCGGGCTCGGATTTCCATGTTGAAATCACCAGCAAAGGCTGGCGCTGGCGAGCAGGGCACGAGGTATTGGAGTTGCCGAATCCAACGCTCGATGCACCGTGCCAACGCGCCAATGCCGCGGCAGCCATTGCCGCCCTGTTTGCCTTGCGCGAACACATCGATTGGAATTCACAAGCGATTGCCCAAGGTGTTGCCAGTGCGAGCGCACTTGCGCGCATGCAGCGCTTCGCCGGGCCACCCGAATTGATCGTCGATGTCGCGCACAATCCGCAGGCGGCCCGAGTCCTCGCCGACTGGCTCATGTCTCATCCATCGCGTGGACGCACAATCGCGGTATTCGGTGCGTTGGCCGACAAGGACATTGAAGGTATCGTCGAGGCGCTCCAGGCAGAAATCGATGAATGGCAGCTGGCGGGTCTCGATGCTGAGAGTGCGCGGGGACTCGATTCGTCTACGCTCGCGGCCCGTTTGCAGAGCCAGGTTGACTTCTCCTCCGTCAAGCTGCACGTCAACGTCAGCGCAGCGCTTGATGCGGCGCTGATATCGGCACAGCCAGACGATCGCATCATCGCTTTCGGCTCTTTTTTTGTGGCGGCGCCTGCGCTCGCGTATGCCCAAAGCCATCAGATACGCTGCGGCTGAACGTATCACCGACGATGGATGCGTATAATCACCACGACTTGTCAGCGTGCCCGCTCCCATGGAACCTGCATTGAAACAACGTTTGCTTGGTGCTGTCGTCCTGATCGCACTTGCGATTATTTTCGTGCCGATGCTGTTCAGCGGCAGCGCACCGAAGCAGGAATCGGTGACTACGAACATGGAGATTCCTCCACAGCCAACGCGCGAGTTTGAGACGCGTGTGTTGTCCGTCGATGCGACGCGCAGGGATGCCGCGCAAGTGCCTGCTCAAACAGTGCAGCGGCCGGAGCCGGTTGCCACGGTTGATACCCATCTGCCTCCGCGCGTCGAAGCGATCCCGGATGCAACTCAGACCGCCGTCAAAACGCCTGTCGAAGCGCCACCGGTTTTGAAGCCGGAGGCCGAACCAGCCCTGGTGCCGAGTGCGGCGCAGGTCGAGGCAGGCAAGGCGGCCAATGGCCAGTTTCTTGTGCATTTGGGCATCTATGCGTCTTCCGGCAATGCCAACGATCTCGTTGCCCAATTGAAGAAGAAAGGTTTTTCGGCCTTTGCTGAAACAGTCGACTTCAAGGGCAAGCCAGCCCAGCGCGTGCGCGTTGGCCCTTTTGCCGATCGCGCCGAAGCCGAGGCGGCAAGGATTCGCATCAAGCAGGTTCGCAGCGATGTGCCGAGCAGCGTCATCGGTTTCGCAGAAGACGCCAAGGCCGATGCGCCAGCGACTGCGATTGCCAAGACCGAGGCTGGCGGATGGGCCGTTCAGCTCGGCGCACTGGCCTCGGAAGAGGACGCGAACACGCTGCGCGGTCGTCTTCGCGCGGCCGGATTTGCCGGATTCGTCGACAAGGTCAATTCCGACAACAAGACGCTTTGGCGCGTGCGTGCCGGGCCCGAGATTGATCGCGGGAATGCGGAAAAGCTGCGGGACCGGATCAAGGACAAGCTGAAACTGGATGGACTCATCGTTACCCAGCCGTGAGTGTTGGAGCCATGAATTGGTTCGACTACGCCATCATCGCGACTCTGGCATTGTCCATTCTGGTCGGTCTTTGGCGTGGATTTATCGGTGAAGTCATGGCCTTGGTGTGCTGGGCGCTGGCGTTCTGGGTGGCATGGATGTTCGGCCCGGTCCTCGCGGATCACTTTTCCGCCAGAATCTCGGTGCCGTCGGTTCGCGTGATGCTTGGCTATGTTGTGTGCTTCGTCGCGGTGTTGATCGCAGGCGCTATCGTCAGCTATCTGTTGCGAAAGCTGGTCAGTGGCAGCGGCTTGTCAGGCACTGATCGCATGCTTGGAATGGTGTTTGGCATGGTCCGCGGGTTCGCTCTCGTCGTGCTGGTGGTCTTGTTGATGAAATTCACGCCTGTTGTTCGCGATGACTGGTGGCAGAGTTCGCGCATGCTGCCAACCTTCGAGCGCAGTGCGATCTGGGTGACCGCTTTCTTGCCGGACAACGTCGCGAAATATCTTGAACCTGCTGCCGCCGTGATTCCCGCGGTAGCAGCCGGTTTGATCAAGCCATCTGCGCCGGTTGCGCGGGATGCAAAACAACCCTCATCTTCGCAGTGAATTGAATCATGTGTGGAATCATCGGAATTGTCGGAAAATCCGAAGTTGCCTCGGCGCTCTACGACGCCCTCACCGTGCTCCAGCATCGCGGTCAGGATGCGGCCGGTATCGCTACGGTGGACGGATCCCGCTTGCGCCTGCACAAGGGCAACGGACTGGTCCAGGACGTATTCCAGCGCGACGACATGCTGATGCTGCGCGGAAATTTCGGCATCGGTCACTGCCGCTATCCGACTGCTGGCGCAGAAGGCAGCAGCGAGGCGCAACCTCTTTACGTGAATTCGCCTTACGGCATTGCGCTTGCGCACAACGGCAATCTGATCAATACCGATACCTTGCGCCGGGAAATGTTCGAGGATGATCGTCGGCACATCAACACCGATTCGGATTCCGAGTTTCTGCTCAACGTGCTCGCGCACGAGTTGCAGATTCAAGAACGCATGGCCTTGTCGCACGACAACCTTTTCAAGGCGGTTGCCGGCGTGCATGGGCGCTGCATCGGCGGCTACGCCGTGGTTACCGTGGTTCTCGGTTATGGAATGCTGGCCTTTCGCGATCCGCATGGCATTCGCCCGCTGGTGCTTGGCGAGCGCGATACGGCGGAAGGCAAGGAATACGCGGTGGCGTCCGAGTCGGTCGCTTTCGACATCCTCGGTTTCCGCCTGATGCGTGATGTCGCACCCGGCGAGGCCGTGCTGATTACGCCGGAAGGCGAACTGCATACACGCCAGTGCGCCGAACCGGCCAAGCACGCACCATGCATCTTCGAGTACGTCTATCTGGCCCGACCTGATTCGATGATCGAGGATGTCTCTGTGTACAAGGCGCGTTTGCGCATGGGCGAGCGCCTCGCCGCGAAAATCGCACGGCTGAAGCCTGATCACGGCATCGATGCGGTTATTCCGATTCCGGATACCTCGCGCACCGCGGCTTCATCGCTGGCGCTTGCACTCGGCGTGCCGATGCGTGAAGGACTCGTCAAGAATCGTTATGTCGGTCGCACCTTCATCATGCCCGGGCAAAGCGAGCGGGTGAAATCGGTTCGGCGCAAGCTCAACGCGATTGGCCTCGAATTCCGCAACAAGAACGTGCTGCTCGTGGATGACTCGATCGTCCGCGGTACCACATCAAAGCAGATCATCCAGATGGCCCGCGAGGCCGGTGCGAACAAGGTATATTTTGCCTCTGCCGCGCCACCGGTGCGCTATCCGAACATCTATGGCATCGACATGCCGACTGCCGCCGAACTGGTTGCGCACGGACGCAGCGAGGCCGAGATCGAGAAAGCGCTCGGCGCCGACTGGCTGGTTTATCAGGATCTGCCCGATCTGATCGCCTCGATTGCCGAAGGCAACGACAATCTCGGCAATTTCGACACCTCGTGTTTCTCGGGTGAATACGTGACGGGCATCGAGCCGACCTATCTCGATCAATTGCAGTTTTCGCGTTCCGACGAGGCCAAGGACAAGCGTCGCCAAGCCAGCTGATCATCAATGCGTGACCGGATTGCTGTCACGCGCGCGTCTAAACCGGCAGAATTGCAAACGGCTGATCGTCATCAGCCGTTTTTTTTGGAAAGGACAGAATGACTCCAACGCCAACAAATGATCTGTTTGCAGCGGCGCAGCGCTGTCTTCTGGTCAGCGATCCCGAGCAGAAATTTGCCCTGACGCGCAAACTGGCATCGGATTTTCGTGACGGCACCCTGCATGCAGGCGCAAGTAATGTGCCGGTCGCAAGCATTTCAGTTCCCGGGCGTCCGGAGCGTCCGCAGCTGATTGAGCCACGCAAGCTGGCGCAACGAGGATTGGGTACGAGCGAGGGTAGGGCGGCCTTGGTGCATGCCATTGCCCATATCGAATTCAACGCGATCAACCTCGCCTGGGACGCGGTCTACCGTTTCCGCGACATGCCGCAAGCGTTCTACGCGGATTGGGTCGGAGTGGCCGATGACGAGGCGCGTCATTTCAAAATGCTCAGCGAACGTCTTGGCGAGCTCGGTCATCAGTATGGCGATTTCGACGCGCATAACGGCCTTTGGGAAATGGCGGTCGCCACGGCCGATTCGTGCCTGCGTCGCATGGCGCTTGTGCCGCGTGTGCTGGAGGCGCGTGGTCTCGATGTGACC
>JBDSPX010000315.1:0-5173 GCA_039930065.1 Dokdonella sp. | reverse complement strand
TTGCCACTTCGTCCGGATACGCCATCACCTGCGTCGCATGCCCATCGAGAAGTGCAAAATTTCCGAGGTACGTCCCTTTGCGCAACAGCAACGCTTGCCCAGGCGTGCTTTGCGTCAGCGCATAAGAAACGGAAAGCAAGGGCTGGTTGATGCTGCCACGACCCGGAGCGTCCACACCATTGGGGGCCACAAACAAGAAGGCAGAGGTCGACGCAACGATGCTGTAGGTGTGCTGGAGTCCTTTCTGCACCGTTGCGCTGTCACGCACCTCGATCGAAAATTCATAGTTCCCGGCAACGGCTGGCGTAAAACGCAGGGTGCCATGGCGAAAGTCCAGTCGGATGCCTGACGTGCTTATCGGCGTGCCGTTTAGCTGTGCCCCCAGCAACCGAAACTCATAGGGAAATATTCCGCCAACGACGCCGGGTCGGCTTTCGTAGGGAATGCCGGGATACGCTATTGCGCGCAATCCCTTGCCGCCGAGCCACAGCGACAAAGGATCATCAGGCAGCGTCGTCGGCATCACCAGGCGCGAAGCTGGCGAGTAGGTGCAACGCACAAACACCGGCGAAAAATCGGATGGCACTAGCGCAGGTGCGATTTCTGACACGGCGCAGTTCTGCCCATCGGGCTGACCCAGTAACACTATGGACAGCGCGGTCCCGGCGTTCGCTGTGCCGATGTTCAGCGGTTCGTTGAGCGTCGCCGTGATCGTGGTACTACCTTGCTTGAGTGTCAGCTGGTTGCCGAGCGCCAATCCTTCGATACGAACATTGACTGGTACCAATGCGCTAGTCGATGCGGGCGCGGGCTGGGTCTCTGATGCGACCACAGAAGCAACATGGAAAAGTGCACAGAGAACCGATGCTGCACGCCAGCGTACGTTATGCCATGACGTGTTGTGGAGCGAACGTTCGATTTGGGTCAAGGCCATGGACGCATTCCTGGGAGCGAGAGACGTGATGTAGTAACGCAGGGCGCATTCCGGATCCAGCACGCCACTTTTCCTCTGGGCTCCAGCGATGCGAGCATCAGGCACCAGGAAAGCAAGAGTTGAAGTTTCTGGAAACTGTCGCTGGTGTACCTTTGGCATTTCATTTGCAGGGCGATCGAGCTGACCGTTTGCGACCGATCGAATGGTAGTGCGCACCGATCGCGTCGTTGTTGTCAAACATCACAATCTATTCGTAGCAGGTTGTGCAATCGGCCTATAGATTCGTCCCTTAAGGCAACGAACGTAGCCTTAAGGGCCGAATCAATAGTTGTCGTGCTCCCATCGATGGTGACCCGATCGGTTGTGGAGTTCGACTTGTCTTGGGAATTCGTTTCTGCATTTCTGGAGTACTTGCCGCTTAGTGTATTTTGGACAGCGTCAGGTTCAATGCCAGCTGCGCCGCGCTTCTCGCATCGAACCCAGCGTCGTCATGGCGTGTCGCCAGCATCCCGCTTCTTGCAACGGGTTTCACCCCGCAGTTTTCCGCTAAGGATTCGGCTGGTTAAGCCAGTTACTGCCGCGTTCCAGCGCATACAAGGCGCTCGTGCCATAGTGCTTGGCCAGCGGAACGTGGCCGAGATATTCACACGCCAAGTCCTTGCACTGCGTCGCAGCCAACAGGCAGGCATATTCCTCCGTCAGCCAGATCGCTCCGGGAGCCGTGATTGGTTCTATCCGTGCCGCGCGCACGACGTGCGAGCCAAAGTAGTTCTCGCGATTCAACACCGGGTCCCATTCACGGAAGATCGGTCCGCCGTGCATGCCCATGCGGATGCTGGTTCGCGCCGGCAGGCCATGTGCTGCCCAATCCGTGTTCAACACGCGCTCGCGCAAATCCAGCGCGAAGCTTGCGGCAGACTCCCAGCGTTCAAAGCCGAGGAACAAGCCGTCGCCCCAGGTATTGCTGAATTCGACTTCGCCCGGTTTCTCATCGAGCAGATTGCGTACCAGGCCGAGGAAGTACTTGGGGAACGCGCGGATATTCGGCTCTGACATGGCGCTGTATCCGACCATGTCAGAAAATAGCATGGCCCTGAGCATGCGCGAATCGGATTCTGCAGGCGATGGCCGGTACGGTTCATTCGGACTTTGAATCGCGATCGTGTGAAAACTCAAATCGGCGTCGCGCCAACGGGCCGCCGTATCACCGGCACCGCCGGGCATTGCGGGACTGTCAGGATCCAGAATCGCAAGCCCTCGCAGGGAGGTGGCCAGCCGGTCGGCTTCAAGAATCCCGGCACCGAGCATGATCTCGCGCAGATAGACATAAGGCGACGCATCGTGGTCGACGGTCTCGGTCGGGATGATGACCACCCGGGTTGCATCAGCCAGCACGCGCCGGAATCGCTCAACCCACGCTGGCCCGCCATCGGCGACGCTGCTGGCAATGAAGTCCTCGACGCCAAGAGGCAGCCAGATGTGCCGCTCGCAGCCGAGCCGCGCTGCCTCTTCCAGTACGATCGTATCGACGCCACTGGCGGCGGAACCGATCACCACGCTCGGACGCAGTGCCTTCAGGTATTCACGAACGTCACCGATGATCTCCTGTTCCTCGATCCGACCGAGTCGCTTGAATTTGCCGTCGATCGGATCGGCGCGGTGGCCCGTGTACAACAGAACCGGGTCGACCGAAGTGGCGGACAACAGGGTTTCCGGAACATCGCAAACACGCGACAGCATCTTCAGCTGGCGATGCATCGATGCAATGTCGCCGCGACGATCATGCGCGCGCCGCAGCGCCTCGGCGTAGTAATCCGCCGCGGCCGATGCGTGCCCGAGGATGATGGCCGCTTCGCCCATCGTGGCCACGGTCCAGTAGTCGTGTGTACCCAGAGCGATTTCGGCACGCGCCATTCGTTCGGCGTCGCGCGCAAGACGCCGCGCAGCGGCGACATCGCGGCACATCAGGCGCATGGACGCGGCGTTGATCGTCGCAAAGTGCGACGCTTTCGAACGCGCCGCGTCTTCATACGCCTCAGCCCCGAGCCGGAACCATTGGTCGCGTTGTGCGCCCGTCTCGGTGCGCAAAGCCTGGTCCTTGAACAGACGACCGCGCAACGCATTGGCCTCGACAAACAGGGCCTCGCCCGGCTCTAGTGTCTTCAATAACGTGGTTGCGAATTGCGCGGCACGCGCGCGTGCGCCGGTTCGTGCCAACGACAAAGCCATCAGGTACTGCAGCGAGGTAGAGCCCGGTTCCAACTCGAGACCGGCACGTGCCACGCGCTCCGCCAATTGTGGGAGTCCGGCAGAGACAAGATCCTGCGCAGCTTCGATGTGCTGGCCGATATCCCTGACAAATGGCGACAACGAATCGAGCCTCTCCAAACGCGTCAGAAGCGTACGCAAATCGACCTTGCTGTCGGTTTCGCTGGTCAGCAGTCGGTAAGCAAACTCATCCAGAAGCTGGGCCGACGATTCGCGCTTAGCCATGGGCTTCAGGTCCTGATTGGATCGTCGTGGAGGATCTCGAAGTCGGCAAGTCGCGTGGGCCGAATCGCGAGAGCGTTGCTAGTGTAGTGCTTCATGCTCGCTCGAACTTACAAGAAACATGTCGCCCCGGCAGACTCGGCTCAGTGCGAACCGTCGAGGCTGAGCCGACTTTGTCGCGCAAAACCGTACTATTTGACGGCCGAATCGATAGTAGTCACGGGGAATGAGCAATCGCAGTAGACTGTGCCTCTTGGGGTGCAGCGAAGGCCACGGCTATCAACTGTCCGCGCGGATCCATGGGTGTCCTGATGCTGGCCCTCGTTGTGCTGGCAAGCAACGCTTGGGCAGACGGGCGCGGCATGTATGTTGATGGATTTGCTCCATTTGGAAGTCGACAAGCTTGCCTGACCTTCGAAATCGGGAACGCAGACTGTCCCGGTACAACGCTGGATAGCGCCGCGCCGAATGCCTTGCTTCAGCCGCCGAATCTCATCGTGCCTGTGCTGTCGAGCACGGCTAATCCAGACACTGAACCACCGATTTCAGTGGATTATCGAATAACACATTTTAAGAAATACCTCATCGCTCGGCCTCGCCTGCAGGCGAGAATGCAGCAAACTGAGTGGGCTCGACAATGCACGACTTCCCACGTCCTGTAGGAGAAATGGCAATGACTTCTTTCGGATTCAAGCTGTTGGTTATCGCGGCTCTTGTACTGCTCGCCACGGACGCTATGGCGGGCCGCCGCGGTGTGCGCGTCGATGGATTTGGCGACACCTGGGCGCTCTACGATGGTGGTCCGGGGAACCCCCCAGGCATTGGCAGCGCCAATTGCCCCGGAACCACGGCTGGCTCGGGCGCAGCCAATACACTGGTGAGCAAACTGGGCTTTACCTTTTCTGGACGCGCGAGCACCGCCTACCTGGTCGACGACTACTGCCAAGTCGCGTATCCGGGGACGCTGACTACGGCGAACTACTACTACGCGGACGAGAGCGGTCTGGCCTCATTGTTCGGCAACAATCCCGGCAACGCGATCACCGGCATCCGCTATTCGTTTCTGGACCGACCACGTTTTGATTTCGATACGCCGGCGACCGGGTTCCAGTGGGCGTTCTATACGTTTCCGTCGGGGGTCACGGTTGCGGCGTTGTACGGACTGCAAGCGGTCACGCTGACGAATACCTCCTACATCAGCGGTTCGGTGTGGAGCGGGCAGAATGGATACAACGGCGAGTACTATTGTTTTCGAAACAACGTATACATTGGTTCATGGAATGGACTGTTGTCTGATACCGGTTCGGCTTGCCTGAGGTCGATTTCGGAGAAGATTTTCGCCAACGGATTTGATCCATAAATCTCGATGCCAGACCCAATGACAGGCGAAGCACTGCGCTACCGCGCTTTCATCAGCTACAGCCATCGCGATTCGAAGCTCGCGCAGAAACTGCATCGACGTCTGGAAACCTATGCGATCCCGCGCGCACTGCGCGGTGCCAAAACCGATGGATCGACGCTTGCCAAGCGCCTGGGCGCCGTGTTTCGCGATCGCGACGAGCTCGCCGCGGCAGCCAGTCTTTCGCGCAGCATCGAGGATGCGCTCGACGCGTCGTCGGCATTGATCGTTGTGTGTTCGCCGGCGGCCGTCGCCTCGCTATTTGTCGATGCAGAAATCGCCTATTTTCGGCGCAACCACCCGGATAGGCCGACGCTGGCGTTTATCGTCGATGGTGATCCGGCCGCCGA
>JBDSPX010000314.1:0-2677 GCA_039930065.1 Dokdonella sp. | reverse complement strand
TTTCGAAACGGCGTTTTAGGCTGACGCTTTTTCACACCGTGGCGAGAGCGTTCGATCACAGATCGAACCCACCGAAAGCAAGCCTTTGTGGGTCGGCGCTGCGCGCTGACGCTTTTCCACACCGCGGCGAGAAGCGTTCGATCACAGATCGAACCGACAACGAAGCAGCAACGCGAAAAGAGTCGGCGAAGCCCGCGCCCAACATCGGATTTCGAATTGGCGCTTTAAGCTGACGCTTTTTTGAACCTCGGAGAAGAGCGTTCGATCACAGATCGAACCCACCAAAAGCTGCCCTTTGTGGGTCGGCGCTGCGCGCTGACGCTCTTCGACAACCTGGCGAGAAACGTTCATGGATCGCTGACAGCACATCCTGCGCTGGCGGGGCGACCGACCAGAATGCACGGCCTGCATTCCTTCATGGAATGCAGGCCGCTCCCCCGGTGAACTCAGGCAGCTGCTTCGGCTTGTTCGCTGGCGACTGCGACCGCGTGGATCACCGCCGCGATGCGTGCGGCGCTCTGAATCGCAAGCGGTGCAACCTCATGTTTGCGCAACGTCTTCTCATGCGATTCGAGGCACATGCCGCAACCGTTGATGGCTGAAACGGCGAGCGAGGCGAGTTCGAAATCGATCTTCTCGCAGCCTGGATTGGCCATGACATTCATGCGCAAGCTGGCGCGCAACTTTGCGTATTCCTCATCGCCGATCAGATGCACGAAACGGTAGTAGATATTGTTCATGCCCATGATCGCGGCGGCGGCGCGCGCGGCGTTGGCTTCTTCGTCGCTCAATGTCTCGGCAAACTTGTTTTTGATCGCAGTCGTCAGCGGCTTGTATCGCGAGGCGATAGCACTGGCCAGCGCAATGATTCCAATCTGTTTCGGACTCAGGCCGGGGGCGCCCGATTCGCTCAAGACCGAATCCAGATTGAGGCGCAGATCCTTCGCGTAGTCAGGCAATTGGGCTTTCAATTCGTCAATGTTCATACGGATCTCCTGTGCGATTCCGGCAGCCGCGCTCATCCAAGCGGGGCCGGAGTGATGATTGACTCGAAAAAAGGGGGCGGCGGGTTCGGGGAGGAACCCGCCGCCCGGGACGACGTCGTGGGGAGGGGAGGTACGACGCCGTCCTGACAATCGGGCGATGGGCAGCGCTGGCTGCGACGCATCACCCTGGAGAACGTTTCTATGATCTGGGGATAGCTTTCATCATGCGCAAGGGCCGCGACATTCCGCCGCCCTGTGCGCTCTGATGTGGATCAGGCAACCTTGAGGACGTCGTCGCCCTTGTTCCAGTTGCACGGGCAGAGCTCGTCGGTCTGCAGCGCATCGAGAACGCGCAGGACTTCCTGCGGGTTGCGACCCACACTGCCGGCGGTGACATAGGCAAACTGGATCACACCATCCGGATCGACCAGGAAGGTCGCGCGCTTGGCGACGCCTTCTTCCTCGTCAAGAATGCCGAGAGCCGTGGTCAGGCGCTTGGCCGTGTCAGCCAACATCGGGAACGGCAGATCGTTCAGATCCTTGTGATCCTTGCGCCATGCGAGATGGACGAACTCGCTGTCCGTGCTGGCGGCCAACACCTGGGTGTCGCGATCGGCGAACTGGCTGTTCAGGTCACCAAATCCCTTGATTTCGGTCGGGCAGACGAAGGTGAAATCCTTCGGATAGAAGAACACAAGAAGCCACTTGCCCGCGTAGCTCTTGTTGTTGATGTTGGTGAATGCCTTTTCGACGCTTTCGGTCGAAACGGTGGCCTTGAGATTGAATTCCGGGAACTTGTCTCCGACGGTCAACATGGTTTTTCTCCTTGCGGGTTTGGGAAGTGAGTGATTGGCCTCAACCAATCCATGGCGAGCATCCTAGCGAGCGGCTTTAAATCAATCCAATTGATTGTTAGGATCCATTCGATAGTCTGAGCCAATGACAAGAGCCTTTCGATGAATCTTCGTGATCTCCAATATCTGGTCGCTCTCGCCGAGCACAAGCACTTCGGTCGTGCCGCCGAAGCGACCTTCGTCAGCCAGCCCACGCTTTCGACGCAGATCATGAAGCTCGAAGACGAGCTCGGCGTTGCCCTGGTCGAGCGCACGCCGCGCAAGATTTTGCTGACCGAAGTGGGCCGCGAAATTGTTCAGCGTGCGCGCGATGTGCTCAACGAGGTTGAACAGATCCGTCTGATTGCGCGGCGCACGCTCGATCCGGAGTCGGGCACGTTGAGACTCGGCATTTTCCCGACACTTGGCCCCTACCTGCTGCCCCACGTGATCCCGCAGATCCGCGAACGCTTTCCGCGCCTCGAACTCCTCCTGGTCGAAGAGAAAACCGAAGTGATCCTGCGCCAGCTGCGCGAAGGCCGACTCGATGCCGGAATCCTCGCCCTGCCCGTGCACGACCAGCAACTGCATGTGGAGAAGCTGTTCGATGAACCCTTCGTGCTCGCCGTACCCGCTGGAAATCCGTTGGCCAACCATCGCTCGATCAAGCTTGACGATCTCGCCGACCAGAACCTGCTGCTGCTTGAAGACGGCCACTGCTTGCGTGATCAGGCCCTTGAGGTCTGCCAACTTGCGGGTGCCGGTGAAAAAAGCGGGTTTCGCGCAACCAGCCTTGAAACCTTGCGACAGATGGTCGCGGCGAACGTCGGTATCACCCTGCTACCGATCCTGGCCGTC
>JBDSPX010000313.1:0-3558 GCA_039930065.1 Dokdonella sp. | reverse complement strand
AGTACTCGTCGGCGAGGCCGGCAAAGTGATGGCCGAATTCGTGGATGAAAAGATACGGTGACCATTCGCTTTTCGCAGCTGCCGTGCTGTACAGGCCATAGATGCCACCGCCTCCATAGGTTTCGTTGTTGACGAGGATCTCGATGAACTCGTAAGGCGCGTTTTGCGCAAGCTCACGCAAGGCCTGGTTCTCGAAAGTCAGCACGTAACGCTCACTGCCAAAGGCATCGTAGCGAGTGCCGAGCGGTGTCCAGCGATGCATGCCGCTCGATGGCCGGGCGATTCCGGATTGTGGCGAGGCGGCCATCAGCGCCCATACGTTGAAGTCGTTCGATCGCTCCTTGTATGGTGATACGGAAAACAACGCGTCACTCAGACGTCGCGCATCGGCGATAAATTGTTTTCGCCCGGCTTCGGTATAACCGTCGCCGAGTATCAGCAGATCGACCTTGTCCTTCGGCTCGCCATTTTTTCGGAGCGCCACGAGTGGAGAGGCAAGCGGTTCATGCGCCGAACGAACATCGCTACTGGCTGGATCCACATCGAGGGTCCACTCCATCGAGAACGCGTTTCGATCGTCACGACCATACAGACGAATGCGTACCGGCTTGTCGGGCATCGGAAAACGCAGCGACTCACTGAAGCTGCGATTCTGCAGACGCGCTTCGGCGGTGGTTCGCCACTCGCCGAAAATCGAACTGAATCCGCGCGAATAGAGAACCTCGCCCGACACGGGTTCGACGACCTCGAAAAAGTAGGCGCCACGATTCAAGGAGTCGATGCGCTGATCGAGGTTGCCTGGCCACGGCAGCGGTTCCTTGATCACCTTGTCCAGGCTATAAATGTCCTGCAATGCATTGCCGCTGTGCAGATAGTCGACGCGCATCGTGCCGGGTTGAGCAGCGAATACGGGTAGCCATAGACCAAACAGGCATAGCGTGACGAAAGCGACCCGGTAAGCGGACATGGCAGATTCCTGTGCGGAGTTCTTCAGAGTCTCTCGATTTTGGCCCATTTCGATGATCGAGCGAAATCAGGGGGCGGCAAACGACACCTGGCCTATGGCCTGGACTCTTGCACCTTGCAGGTCGCGTAGCATGGAAACCAATCTCCCTTGATCTGCGGATTCGGATCAGCTTCGCGACCGCATCAAATCGAGACCGACTCGTTCCCATCGATTCGCGCCGCACCAAGAACTACGGGGAGCCAATACGGCTGCGAAATCGTGGTGGCTTGGATACTTGGATCGCCTGCTCGAAGGCATGCGCGAATTTGATCAGGGAGGGTTCGCTCGATGCGCCAACGAAGAAACTGAGTCCGATCAACAGATCGTGTGCGAAACCCGCGGGGCCCGCAAACACCGGTGTTCCGTCATGATCAAGCGGGACGCGCAAATCGGTAGTGGGCGACCAGCCATTCGCTACCGTTCGCATAGCCGAACAATTCGGCGCAGGCCATCCAGAACATGCGCCAGCGCTGGTTCCAGAGCTTGGCCTGCTCGACGCCGTACGCCTGAGTCAGGATGTGCATGACCTGTTCGCGGTTCTTGTCCTGATTTTCAAGCCAGGCGTTGGCGGTCTTTTCGTAATGGGTGCCCGGCAGCAGCCAGCGCTCCTCGATCTGGATGTGCTTCTGGAAGTGCAACAGCGTGTCGGCGGCAGGCATCAGTCCTCCGGTGAAGAAGTGGCGACCCATCCAGTTGTCTTCGCCAGCGGTTTCGAACGGATAGGCGAGTGTCTTGTGACAGAAAATGTGCACGAACAATTTTCCGCCGGGCTTGAGCCAGGAGCCGACGCGTTGCAGCAGGTGTTCGTAGTTGCGCATGTGCTCGAACATCTCGATTGAGACGACACGGTCGAACTGCGCTTCTTCGAGGGAAAGTTGATTGACGTCGGTGGTGGTGATGTTGATGTTGTCGAGACCGCGCTCCTTTGCGCGGGCTTCGATGAACTCGCGTTGCGGGCGCGAATTGGAAACGGCGGTAATGCGTGCATTTGGATATTTCGCGGCCATCCACAACGTCAACGATCCCCAGCCGCAGCCGAGTTCAAGAATGGCTTGTCCGTCGGCGAGTTCGGCGCGCTCGCCGTAAATTGCGAGCATGCGCGTTTCGGCGGCATCAAGATTGGGCGTGGTTTCATCCCAATAGCAGGAACTGTATTTCAGGTTCTTGCCGAGGCAAAGCTGGAAGAAAGGCGGCGGCAGTTCATAGTGTTGCGCATTGGCCGCGTCGGTTTCGATCGCGATCGGACTCTTGCGCAGTGCGTCGATGAGTGCGCGCTGGCGTTCGGCCGTTGCTTCGACGCCTGTCGCATTTTCCTCGCTCAGGCGCGCCGCGCATTGGCGGCGGATGCCGAAGCGCAAGAGGCCATCGGGAATCAAACCCTGCTCGGCCCAGCGTGTCAGCGCGCTTTCGCGCTCGGTGGATGCTTCGCGCGTGTTGGATTCGGCGACGAGTGTTTGCGTTGTCATGATCAGGTCCTCGATCGGAAGGATGTCAGGGTTGGCGCGGAAACCACGGAATCAGCACGCTCGTGGTGCGCTGATAGTCGCGATAGTCGTCGCCGCGTGAGCGCAGGGCTTGCGCTTCGGTATAGGGAATGCCCGTGGCCCACAGCAAGGTGCTGAGCATGAGGGCCGCGCCAATGAGGCTCGCCGCGACCCATCCAGCGCCCGTGCCGATCGCGAGGAAAACGTAGGTGAACCAGTGCAGCCATTCAAAGAAGTAGTTCGGATGACGGGAATACTTCCACAAGCCGCGGCGGCAGGTTTTGCCTTTCATTGCCGGATCGGCGCGATGCGCGGCGAGCTGGTTGTCGGCGATCCATTCGCCGCCAAGCGCGATGATCCATGTCAATACGGCGAGGATCGCCCAGATCGTCAAGCCTTCAATCGGATTGTGTGCAGCGATCCAGAACGGCAGTGAGAAGATCGCAGTAAACAATCCTTGGGCGAGAAAGAACATCAGAAACTTGGCCTGGTTGCCGTTCCAGCGTTTGCGCAGATGGGCGTAGCGGCCATCTTCGTCTTCACGACTCACGCGGATCCATAGATGCGCAGCGAGACGCAGACCCCAGATGGCGCCGAGCAAGGCGACCAGAACACGAGGTGTGAGCGCGCCTGACCCGGTCACTGCGTAGAACAGTGCGGCAGCCGCCATGCAGGTCGACCACAACACATCGACAATGCCCGCGTTGTGCGTGCGACGTTGATAGAGCCAGCCACCGATCATGATGACACTGGCACCAAGCCAGACGATTGCGATCGAGAAGATTCCGCTCATGGCGCTCTCATCAGTGGCAGTGGAACGGAGTGGTCAGGTCGTTGCGAAAAACGGCGTGACGCGAGGCTCAGCACGAGCATCGATACCAGCCAGCATAAGCCCAGCACGACAAGGGCGATCCAGACCGGTTGCGCAATGCTGACGGCGCCCCAGACGCGACCGGCACTGTAATAGGAGATCGGACCGAGCACGGCGGCCAGCGGCGCAACGATGAGTGGTCGTGAGTTGAGATAGTGCAGCGAGTGATTGAGAGTCAGGGCAAAACCGACCCACAA
>JBDSPX010000312.1:0-13408 GCA_039930065.1 Dokdonella sp. | reverse complement strand
TGCGGCCCGCAGTGGCACGGCCGCAGAGGGACTTCGTCGACTATTGCTTGCGATCATTCGCGACTTGCGTGTGGTCTTCATCCTGCTTGCCAGGCAACTCGTGATGATGCGTCGCGCCGGCGATCTCGCCGAAGACGAGCGGCGTGCATTGGCTCAAATGACCGCCGATATCCACGCGCCGCTGGCCAATCGCTTGGGGATTTGGCAACTCAAGTGGGAACTGGAAGACCTCGCCTTCCGCTATTTGCAGCCGGACACCTATCGCCGCATCGCCAACCTGCTCGACGAGCGCCGCGGTGATCGCGAAAGCTGGATCGCGCATGCCACGCATCTGCTTCGGGAGGCGCTGAGCGAGGCCGAGATCGTCGCCGACGTCGCCGGCCGGCCGAAACACATCAGCTCGATCTGGCGCAAGATGCAGAAGAAGGGGCTCGAATTCTCGGATCTCTACGATATCCGCGCCTTGCGCGTGCTCGTGCCTGATGTGCCGGCGTGCTATGCCGCCCTCGGTGTCGTGCATTCCCTGTGGCCGTTCATCCCCGGCGAGTTCGACGACTATATTGCCAGTCCCAAAGGCAATAATTATCAATCTCTACATACTGCCGTGATTGGCCCGGAAGGGCGGACGCTCGAAGTGCAGATCCGTTCTCACGACATGCATGCCTATGCCGAGCTCGGCTTCGCCGCGCACTGGCGCTACAAGGAAGGCAGCGGCGGTGATGCGAGCTTCGAGCGCAAGATTGCGTGGATGCGCCAGTTGCTTGAAGGGCGCGAGGAGCAGGATGACGATGCGACCTTGCTAGCCGGCTTTCGCACCGATGTCATCGAGGATCGGGTCTATCTGTTGACCCCGAAAGGGCAGGTGCTCGATCTGCCGAAAGGCGCCACCGTGCTCGATTTCGCCTACATTGTGCATACCGATGTCGGCCATCGCTGTCGTGGCGCCAAGGTCAACGGACGCATTGTCCCGTTGACGTTCCAGCCGAATAGTGGCGATCGCATCGAGATCCTCACCGGCAAGACCGCCGAACCGCGCCGCGACTGGCTCTCATCGCATCACGGTTTTCTGCAGACCGCACGCAGTCGCAACAAGGTCCGCAACTGGTTTCGCCAGGCCGATCGCGAGATCAATGTTGCTGCCGGGCGCGCGGTGCTGGATCGCGAACTCAAGCGTCTCGCGCTGCACAACGTCGATCTCGATCGCCTGCCGGTGCGGTTCCAATTGCGCACGGTTGAGGATCTCTACGAAGCGCTCGCGATCGGCGATGTCACGCCGACCCAGATCGCACGTAGCCTGCACGAAGGCGAGCGCGCCGCAGAGCCCCAGTCTGCACGGCCGGCATTGCCGAGCAAGCAGGTTGTTCCGAGCAAGGATGCGTTGGTCATCGAAGGCGTTGGCAACCTGCTGTCGGTGCTCGCGCGTTGTTGCCAACCGGTCCCGGGCGACCAGGTGGCCGGATTCATCACGCGCGGTCGCGGGGTCAGCGTGCATCGTTTGGATTGCCGCCAACTGCAGCGTCTGCGCCTGCTCGATGCCGATCGCATCATCGATGTCGAGTGGGGCGGCGGCAAGCAGCGCGCCTACGAGGTCAACGTCCTCGTGCGCGGCTATGATCGCAAGGGTCTGCACAAGGATGTCAGCAATGTCATCGCGGCGGCCAACGTGCATATCCTCGCGATCGACGCGCGCGTCGATCCGGCACGCAATGAGGTCAGCATGAATCTGGCCCTGCGCGTCGCCGACTTTGGCCAGTTGTCGACCTTGCTTGGCCAGTTGCATGCGGTGCCGAATGTGATCGAGGCGCAGCGCAAGGCCTGAGTCCGCACTGGCTCGTGGCGGCGCAGGCCTCGGTCGGACTGATATGCTTGGCAACTTCGCTGCAGCGCGGCATTGGGCATGGATAGAATCCCGACGTGATCGAAATTCCCGGATACCGATTGTTGCGGCAACTCGGCCGCGGCGGCATGGCCACTGTCTATCTGGCGGTCCAGGAATCCGTGGACCGCGAGGTCGCGCTGAAGATCATGTCACCGGCCCTGCTAGCCGACCCGAATTTCGGCGAGCGCTTTCTGCGCGAAGCCAAGATCGCTGCGCGCCTGCATCATCGTCATGTAGTCGGCATCCACGACGTCAGCCGCGCGGGCGATTACCACTACATCGCCATGGAATACCTGGCCGGTGGCCCGGTGCTCGGCAAGGATGGGCCCGGACGACCGGTTTCATTTGCCCTGCGTGTCACCCGCGAGATTGCAGGCGCGATCAACTACGCGCAGCAGAAAGGCTTCATCCATCGCGACGTCAAACCCGACAATATTCTGCTGCGCGATGATGGTTCATCGGCGCTGACCGATTTCGGCATCGCCCGTGCAAATGATTCTGCGACACGCATGACGCGGACCGGCGCGGTGGTCGGTACGCCGCATTACATGAGTCCAGAGCAAGCACGCGGCAAGCAATTGGATGGTCGCGCCGACCTCTACAGCCTCGGCGTCGTGCTTTATGAGATGTTGGTCGGGCGAGTGCCCTACCACGCCGAGGATTCGCTCGCTGTCGGCATCATGCACATCACCCAGCCGGTGCCGAGATTGCCCGAGTCGCTCGCGGTGCTGCAGCCCCTCGTGGATGGTCTGCTCGCGAAGGAGCCGCATGATCGTTTCCAGACCGGCAATGATGCCGCGATGGCCATCGCCCGTTATGAAAAAGCGATCACCAATGGCGAGCTGCCGGGGCTTGATGTCGTACCCGATCGCGCGGTCCGTGATGCGCGATCCGCGGATACACGTGTTTCACCGATTCCGTCTTCGATGGGCTCACAACGCGCGAATTCAGGCGATGCGCAATCGCGCAATCGCTCTGATCCAAGCATGGGGCGCCTCGAAGAAATTCTCGCGGCGACCGACGATCACATCATGCGCGCGAGTCGCGTATCCAACCGTCGGGTCAAACCAAAGCGTCGAATCAGCGCACTCTGGATCTTCTTGATCGTGCTCATGCTCGGTGTTGGCGGCGCCGGTTTCATGCTCTGGAAACACCAGGATTGGCTGCGCGCGTTTCTTCCGAATACCGAGCTCAACGATATTCTGGCGAGGGCGCAGAAGGCGCTCGATGCCGGCAATCTCGATGGTAACCAGGGCAACAGTGCACGCGAGTTGTTCCAGAGTGCGCGCACGCTGGATTCCGACAACGATATTGCCCGTCGCGGCATGCGCGATGTCGGCGACAAATTGCTTTCGCGCGCACGCGATGCGCTCAAACGCCAAGATCCCGGTCTCGCGCGTCAGGCGGTTGCGGCGGCGCGCGAACTCCTCGGCGGCGGTGTAGCGGTCGAGGAAGTCGAGAAATCGATTGCCGCGATCGATGCGCATGGGACCGAATCGGAAGTCCTGCTGGGCCAGGCCCAGGCAGCGTTCGATGGTGGACAATTGCTCGGCGAGGATGGCGCGGTGGCTCTCTATCAACGCGCGTTGGCGGGCGATGAAGGCAGTGCCCTCGCGCGTGCAGGCATAAAGCGCAGCGTCGATGCGCTCGCCGTCCAGGCGCGCGGGGCTTTTGCGAGCAATGATCTGGTCACCGCTGCTTCGCGAATCGAGGATATCGCGCGCATCCTGCCAGCCTATCCGGAGCTTCCCGATCTGCGCGCAAGAATCGGCAGTCTGCGCGATGCCGCCGCGAATTCCCTGGAAAAGGCGCTCGCACAAGGCGAAGCGCAACTGCGGGCGGGTCGATTTACCGGCAACCCGGAATCGGCGCAAGCCTTGTTCGAGTCGGTGCTGCAGCGTGACGCCAACAATATGCGCGCCAAAGCCGGCCTGCGCCGAGTGGCTCAGGCGCTGGTCGTGCAAGCGCGCGCGGCCATTGAGAGCAGCAATACCGGAGCGGCCGATCGACTGCTCAAGCAAGCCCAGAAACTGGCCGGCGACTTGCCCGATCTTCGCGCCGCGAGTATCGACCTACGCGAGTTGCGCGAGCGCCTTGCCATCGCTGCCGAGCGGCCTGCGGCAACACCGGCCGATCTCGACCGCATGCGCAACCTGATCATCGAGGCCGACGCAGCCGCAACCGCCGGGCGCCTGATCAATCCTCCGGGCAACAGCGCCTACGACAAGTATCGGGCCGCGCTTGCCATCGATGGCGACAACAAGCAGGCCCAGGCAGGACTCGACAAGCTTCCTGGCCTCGCTCGTGAACTGTTCGACAAGGAGCTTTCCAGTGGTGGGCTGAACCGAGCGCTCGGCATGCTCGAAGTCGTTCGCCAGACTGCACCTTCCGATCCCTCACTGCTGTCGATGTCCGAGCGTCTGGCCAATGCCTATCTGGATCTGGCCGAAAAACGTATTGGTGAGAAACAGGCCGATGACGCCGAACGCGCCGTGCAATCCGCACGCAAGCTGAGTCCGGCCAATTCACGCCTTGCCGCGATCGAAGAGAAATTACGCGGGCTCGCGCCCACGCCGGGATAACGCCCGCATGGAGTTGCGGCGCTGCGACTCCGGCACCGAAAAGGAATCCAAACCATGTGCATCTTGCTGATCGCGATCGACGCGATGCCCGAGTGGCCGTTGCTGCTGCTCGGCAATCGCGATGAATTTCATGAGCGCCCGAGTGCAGGTGCAGCGCCTTGGCGGGGTGATGCGGATTGTCTGGGCGGACTCGATCTGCAGGCTGGTGGCAGTTGGCTGGCTCAGCGCAATGACGGGCGTTTTGCCTCGGTCACCAATCTGCGCAACGGCTTGCCGGAAAAAGCGGTGCGCTCACGCGGAATGTTGGTACGCGAATTTGTCATCGGTAATACCTCCGTTGAGGATTTTGCTGAGCGCGTGCTCAGTGATCTCGACGAGTACGCGCCGTTCAACCTGGTTTTTGGCGATCGCACGGGCGTCTGCTTGATCGACGGCAGCAGCAAGACGTTGCAACGGCTCAAACCCGGCATCCATGTCGTCGGTAACGGTCCCTTCGACAGCACATGGCCGAAGATTGAGCGTTTGCGTACGCGCTTCACGAAAGCGATGCGCAGTGGCGACCGTGACGACAACACGTTTTTGTCATTGCTTGCCGATACGACCCAGCCTGAGGACAGCGATCTGCCCGATACCGGCGTAGGCGCAGACCTCGAACGCGTGCTCGCGCCGATTTTCATTCGCGGCGAACGTTACGGAACCAGAGCCAGCACACTGGCGATGCGGCACGAGGATGGCAGCGTGTTCTTGCGCGAACGCAGCTTCGGCCCGCTCGGCGCAGCGGTCGATGAGGTTCAATGGCAATGCCTGAATGTTGACGGCGAATGGGAACTATCGGATGACTAAGCGGCGTTTTCGACAGTAGCCAACTAGCGGCCAACCGCCTGCTCTGGAATCCGTTCACGGGCGCGCTTGTTCGCCAACGCGATGTCAGAGGCTCGCCTCTGAAGGGGCTCCTACGCGTGCGAATGGCCGCAATCCGGGAGGTTTGCACGTAGTGCTCTTCGCAGGAGCCCGTTCACGGGCGAGCTTTTCTGCCGGATCGCCCTTGGCGGACGCTGCCGTTCGGCTCCCGTCTGCCGCTTGCGCCTAAAATAGAAAAATACGCTTTATCGCCTTTTCCGCGGCATCGAACGAGAAATGCATGCGGACATTATCGAGGCCCTTGTCGGACAACCGCTGCCACAACGCTTCGTTGTTGTAGAGCGCGATGATCGCATCGGCGTAGGCATCGGCGCTGTCGGCGATCAGCACTTCCTCGCCCGATTGCACATGCATGCCTTCGACTGCCATCGGCGTCGCGACCACCGGCAATCCATAGCTCATGGCCATATTGACCTTGCCCTTGACCCCCGCGCCGTAACGCAATGGAGCGATCGAGATGCGTGCCTCGTCCATGGCCGGGGCGATGTCCTCGACGAAGCCGTGCACGATCACGTGCTCGCTGGCCAGTGCATGGATGGCATCGGTGACCTTGCTGCCGATCACATGCAGGCGGAGATCAGGAATCGAACGCAGCACGCGCGGCAGGATTTCACTGACAAACCAGATTACCGCATCGCTGTTCGGTGGATGCTGGAAGCCGCCGACAAAGAGCAGATCGCGACGTTCGCCAAATGGCTTGCGACACCCATAGACCTCATGCACGTTCGAGAGCACATCAACGGCCACGCCGGGCGCGTCGCGCGACAGGATTTCCTGCTCGACCGGACTAACCACAAGGGTCACGTCGCACTCGCGCATGATGCCGATTTCCTGCGCGCGGGTCTTCGCCGAAACGCGGGCAAGATCCTCGCGACCTTCGAGTTCGGCGGCACGCAGTTCACGCAGGTAGTGCAAATCGACGGTGTCGAAGATCAAGCGTGCCTTGGCCGCGTAGAGACGCGCGAGACCCAGGTATTCGGCGGCGACGTAGTGTCGCGAAAGCACAATCGCATCGAATCCGGAACCGCGCTCGCGGAACAGGTTCGCCGGATGATTGTAGGGATGATGCAGCACCTCGATGCCAAGCGCCTGCAAGTCGCGGGTGTAGCGCTCGACACAGGCCAGGTTGCTCGGCATGAATGCGACATGGTGGCCATTGGCGCGCAGGATGCGCATCAGGTTGACCATGCGCAGTGAGCCGGAATCCTGATCGGGCATCGGCGTGACCGCATCAATGATCAGGATGCGATGACGCGCGCGATGGGTCGCTGCAATCTGGATCGGCGTGCCCGGCACCGGTTGCTGACGCAAGGCTGCTTGCCATTTGTCGAGGAATTTCTGCTGGTTGATGACCTGATAGCGCTTCATGCCGCTGCCGGTATCGGTACCCGCGGTAATGCCCTCGAAATGGACGACGCGCGAGCGCGGTTCGTAGAACACCTTTAACCCTGCCGCGCGCACGGCGAAGGCGAGATCCGTATCTTCGTAGTAGGCCGGCGCATAGCGTTGGTCGAAACGACCGAGCTGCTCGAACAGCGCACGACGCAGCATGATCGCCGCACCCGAGCAGTAGTCAGCTTCGCGGCGAAACGCAAAGCGGGTGTCGTCCGGATCTTCAAAGCGACCGTAATTCCAGCCCGAACCGTCGTTGAAAATGATGCCGCCGGCCTCCTGCAGTCGACCGTCGGGATAGACCAGGCGCGAGCCAACCAGACCCGCGTCAGGCTCTTCGTCGAAGCAGCGCAGCAGCGCTTCGAGCCAGTCGTCCGTGACCACAGTATCGTTGTTGAGAAACAGCACATATTCGCCACGCGCGATTTCAGCGCCGGCATTGCATGACCCGACAAAGCCGAGGTTCTCGGCATTGCGGATCGAACGAATGCCGTTGATCTCGGCGAGTCGCGCGGCGCTCACGTCGGTCGACAGATCATCGACGACGATGACCTCGAAAGGTGTTGCACCGGCGTGCTCGGCCAGCGAGCGCAGGCACGCCGCCGTATAGGCAAACTTGTTGTGGATCGGGATGATGATCGAGACGCGCGGCTGCTCACTGCCCGGTACTGTGAAGGGCGAAAAATCGTCGCTCGGCGTGGCGAACGTTTCACGCGCATGCATCGGCGCCGCGCCGCGCATCTCGCGCAGCAGGCGCGTCCAGGTTCCGCCCAGACCATGCAGGACGAGGCTTCCACGAAAACGACGAAACTGCGAGAGCAGGCGCATCTTTCGATAAGCCAGCGAGGCGCGAAGATTGCGCAATCGCGTCGCGGTATTGCGCATCGGTGCAGTCAAGCGCCACGATCGGCTCGCTATCACGGTGGCATAGGCGGGTTCAAACGGGCGCAGTCGCTCGACCTCGCTGTCGAGTCGTTGTGCCCACGCCGTGCGTGTTTCGAGTTCACTCTCAAGGCCACCGATCTGTTCACGCGAGGTGACCAACTGACGATCAAGCGCATGGCCCCAATCGCCGCGTCGTGCAGCCTCGGTTTCGAGCACGAGTTGCTGCTCGCGCAGCGCGGCGATGCGTTTTTCCGCGCGCGCAAGTTGATCGCTGCGGGCCGCAATCATCTGCGAATCCCCTCGGGTCGAGCTCAGTGGGTAGCGCAACGCGACAACGGCCGGCAGGCTCAGCACGCGCGCATACGCGTCGGCCATCGATGCCAGATCCGGCTCGCGACGCGTGCTGAGAGACTCGCGGGCGCAATTGAGGCGATCGCGATGAGTGGCCAGATCTTGCAGGCGGGCAACGATCGCATCGGCATCCGCTTCGACGAGAAAGCCGTCGACACCCTCGTCGATGCGTTCGACGTAGGCACCCATACGCGTTGCCACAACCGGCATGCCGAGATCGCGCAGTTCCGACAGCGTATAGCCGAAGGTCTCGGCAACGGTCGGCAGCAGCACCGCAGCATCGGCGCTCAAATCGGCGAGCAGACTCGGCAGATCTTCGCGACGATAGTCGAGCAGGATGTGCACGCGATCCATGCCGAAAAATGCATGCGCGTCGCTGCCTGCGCCGAGCAGAAACACCTCGGCGAACTCACGCAGGCGCGGCAACACCCGCTCAAGCAATTCGGCGCCCTTGCCACGACGCACGCGACCCGGAAACACCAGGCGCAGGCGCTCGCGCATGGGTGGAACAACTGCGCGCGGCACGTTCGTGCCCGGCCATGTCGACAAGCCGTGCGCGATGATCGCCGAGGTCAAGCTGACCAACTCGGGCGCCAAGCGTAAATCATTGTCGAGTGCGGACTGACTCGGTGCGATCAATCGCACCTGGCCATTGCGCATCGCTTCAATCGCGGCATCGCGCAACGCTTTCCAGTGCGCAGGATCGGAATTGGCGAACTCGCGATCACGCCCGAGTGCGGCGAGATCAGCCGCGCGCTGCGCATCGTCGAAGGCCAGCGTGCTGTCGCTGAAATTCCGATGCAGCACCGGCCACAGCGGATAGTGATCGTGCACGATGCGTGTGGTCGGCAAACCCGTGCGCAGCACATCGAGGCTGTGACCAATCAGCGAGGAAACAATGATCGCGTCGACCGCATGCTCGATCAGCAGTTCGTCAAGCAGGCGGCGATAACCGGGATTGAAAATATCGGTATCGGAGATCGCGCAGGGCAGGGCAATGCGACGCAGTGCGGGTCCGCGCAACGATCCGTCATGCAATTCCAGCCATTCGCCATGGCGACTGCGCTGATGGCTGCCGCTGGATTTGAGAACAAGGTGATCGGCTTCGGAAAACGCAGCGCAGAAATCGCGCACCCAGCGTTCGGCGCCGCCGCCCCATCCATGCAACACGTGAAGGATCACAGGGCGCGCATGGAGTCCGGCCATGCATGGCGTCAGCGGCGTGCCGATTGCTTCGGCCATGCGCTCCCGCAGCTCCGCCAGCGGCGAAAGCGGCAACGGATCGCGCGGATCGTTGCTTTTGTCGGCGCCTTGAAGCGTGCGACTGCGCGCAGCGACATAGCCGTGATCGAGCATGACCGTGCGCACGTCAGCGCCGCCATCCTGCAGCCGCCGGCCGTGCCAGGCGGATGCCAAAGGCGATAACAAATCGACATCAATCAACTGCCGTCGCGACAACGCGTAGCAGAGCGCATCAATACGCTGTGGCTCGACATCGCTGTGCAAATCCGCCGGAAGTGGAGAGCGTGCGGGTTCGAGATTGTCGAGAGTGCCAACGGCGAGCACATCGTCGTGTTCGAGTGCACGCAGCAGACGTGGCAAGGCCAGCTTTGGCACAACTGCATCACTGCGCACGAGCAGCAAATCGCGGCCGGGCAAATGAGCAGCCAGCAACGTTGCCAGCGCGTGGGCGGATTCGTCACGGACGCCGGCGAGGCGCAGTGCTTCGGCATGCCCCTGCATCGATGCGCAAGCGCCGAGCAAAACCAGATCCGCCGCACCATCCAGCTGTGTCATGACTTCGGCCAGCCAAATCTCGCTGCAAGCCTCGACACCATGTAAGCAGAGACAGACGGGTTGCGACGAAGATTTCTGCACGATGGTCCAGACGGCGAACGGACGCGGATTATCGGCGATGCTGGCGCAGCCTGTCACGGCAGAGGCCGCGGGTCAGCGCGCTGCAGGCAGGCGATCTCTGTCGATAGATGCTGAGACGCACAGTCCTCCCAGCCCTTTGCGAACGTCGAAATCGTTTTGATCCTTCGCGCTGCTCCTTCACGAATGTCACGGAGCTAAGGCGCTGGGCCCCTGCCTGCGCAGGGGCGACGGAGATTGGATGATGAGGATCACCTTTCATCGTTCGCGTCTCCAAACTTGCGCGAGCGAAGATTAAGTATGAATGCACCGATGCACCTCTTGTCGCCCCAGCGCAGGCAGGGGCCCAGTGCCTCTGCGTGGCCTCGCGATCTTTTGCTGCGGCGTGTCCCTGCAATCTTGCGAAACATCCGGGCTAGACTGTAGCGAACTTCATCCGTGTGATTGACCTTGCTACGACGTCTGTTTTCCTTCATTGCTTTGCTTTGGCGTGTTTTCCGTGCTCCGACCTTGCTTGCGTTCGGTGCGCTGATCGGATTTCTCGTCCCGTATACGATCACGCTCGATCATCAGGTGCGCGAGCGCTTCGATGATCTGAGTTGGCAGATTCCGAGCCGGGTCTTTGCGCGACCGCTCGATCTCGCGCCTGGGCGCCCACTGAACGCCGATACCCTGCTGCTTGAGCTCGATGCTGCGCGCTATCGCAATGCGCCTTCGGCAACGGCGCCCGGAACCTATGCGCGCAATGGCGAGCATTTCGAGATTGCGCGGCGCGCGTTTGTCGGGCTTGAGGGGCGCTATCCGGCACAGCGATTGTCATTTGATCTCGTTGCGGGCCAGGTCGCCAATTTGCTCGACATGAAAACCGGCGCGGCCCTGCATCAAGCCGAACTCGATCCAGCGCGCATCGCGACGCTTTATGGATCGCAGCAGGAAGAACGTCGACTGGTTCAGCTCGAACAATTGCCGGCCTTGCTCGTGACCGGCCTGCAAGCCGTCGAGGATCGGGATTTCAAGCGCCACCACGGCATTGATCCGATCGCGATCCTGCGCGCGGGTTGGGTCAATTTGAGCGCGGGGCGCGTGGTTCAGGGCGGCTCGACGCTGACCCAGCAGTTGGTCAAGAACCTTTTCCTCGATCGCGGGCGCAGCATCATGCGCAAGGTCAACGAAGCGTTGATCGCCTTGCTGATCGAATTCCGCTACGACAAGCGGCGCATCCTCGAAGCCTATGTCAACGAGATTTTTCTCGGCCAACAGGGCGGCCAGGCCGTGCATGGATTTGCAGCAGCTTCCGAGTTTTATTTCGGTCGCGAAGTCGAGGCGCTGGATCCCGCCGGTATCGCCTTGCTCGTCGGTCTGGTCCAGGGGCCGAGCTACTACGATCCGCGACGTGCGCCGAAACGCGCGTTGACGCGACGCAACCTGGTGCTCGAACAGTTTTTCGATACCGGTCTGATCGACGCCGGAACACTGGTTCGCGCGCGCGCCGAGCCGCTCGGTACCAGTGCGAATGGCGCCTTGCCACGCAACCGGTTTCCGGCGTTTCTCGAACTCGTGCGCCAGCAACTGCGCCGCGACTTCGCCGATCACGAACTCGATGCAGCCGGCCTGACCATCCACACCACGTTGGCACCGTCCGCACAGTTGCAAGCCGAGGCAGCGCTCGATTCGGCGCTGAAAGATCTCGGCAAGCGCGACGCCGGCGTCGAATCAGCCGTGGTCGTCACCGCCGTGCCCAGTGGCGAAGTGCAGGCGCTGATCGGCGGTCGCGATGCCGACGCGCCAGGCTTCAATCGTGCGCTCGATGCGCGGCGCCCAATCGGATCCCTGGTCAAGCCTTTCGTCTATCTGGTCGCGCTGGCGCAGCCGCAGCGCTATTCACTGGCCAGCTTGATCGACGATGCGCCGGTCGATATTCCACAACGGGACGGTACGCGCTGGATTCCGAAGAACGATGATGGCGATGTGCACGGCAAGGTGCTTCTGCTCGATGCGCTGAAGAACAGCTGGAACCTCGCCACGGTTCAACTCGGCTTGCGCCTCGGTGTCGACAAGGTGCGAGGCTTGCTCGAATCATTTGGCCTCGAACGCACGATCAATCCGAATCCCTCGTTGCTGCTCGGTGCGGTGGACCTGAGTCCGTTCGATGTGGCCCAGCTCTACCAGTATTTCGCCGCCGACGGCCATGCGGTGCCGCTACGCGCGGTGCGCGGCGTCGTCGATGGCAAGGGACGCACGCTGTCTCGTTTTGGCGTCAGTCCCGGTGCCGGCGACTATGTGACGGCCTCGCGATTGGTCACATGGGGCATGCAGCAGGTTGTCGAATCAGGCACCGCGCGCTCGATCGGCGTGGCCGGGCTTGGCCATTTGCACGCCGCCGGCAAGACCGGCACGAGTGATACCCAGCGCGACTCGTGGTTCGCCGGATTCAGCGGCAACCAGCTCGGCGTGATCTGGGTTGGACGAGATGACAACAAGCCGACCGGTCTGTACGGATCGACCGGCGCGCTCAAGGTCTGGATCGATCTGTTCAAACGATTGCCCGTGGAGCCGCTGGCACCGTCAGACGAGGGCATCGAACGCGTCTGGATTGATCCTGAAAATGGTCGACTGAGCGATTCGGTGTGCTCTGGCGCGCGCGAGCTGCCATTTATCGCGGGCTACGCACCGACCGACCGCGAGGGCTGCGCGATGGATCGTATTCGCGAATGGTTCGGTCGCGATCAAAATTGACGTTATGCTTGGCGACTTCCAAATCAGTCCGTCGTGCTCCATGACCCTTGTCGTCCGCAAGCTCCGTCCATTCATCGTTTCCACCTTGAGCGTCGTCTTGGTCGCGTGTTCGAGCTCAAACCCTTCCGAGATGTCCGCGTTGGTGCGCCCGGTCACCGATCGTGTCGCCGCAGTCAATGCGATCCGCGCAGCCAATGCCGGTGAGGATTCCGCTCTCCAGGTGAATCCGCTGCGAGATCCGGCAGTCGAGGGTTTCGTCACCAAAGCAAAGCAAGCCGAGCAACAACAACAGCTCGATGACGCCTACACGGCGATCAAGAAGGCGCGTGCGCTCGCGCCGGAAGCGCCCGACCTTGTGCAGGACGAAGCCGAGATCGAATTTCTTCGTGGCAACATCATTGAGGCCGAAAAACTCGCTTATGAGAGTTTCAAGAAGGGCCCTCAGGTCGGCACCCTTTGCGTAAAGAATTGGCAGACGATCATCGAAGCACGCAAGAGCTTCAATGACGCCGAGTACCTGGTCCATGCCGAAAAGCGTCGCGAGCAATGCAAGATCAAGCGGCCGGTGCGCCTTTGAGCGAGATGCCTTCATTTTGCTGAGGGGTCGTCCGCGGCATGCATGAATCGGTCGAGGAATTGCTCGGTGCCGACGGGCCTTTCGCTCGCGAAGTGCCGGGTTTCGTGCCGCGCGACGTCCAGCAAGCCATGGCGCGTGCGGTGGCGGAGGCCATCGATGATCGGCACGCCCTGATCGCCGAAGCCGGTACCGGCACCGGCAAGACCTTTG
>JBDSPX010000311.1:0-16275 GCA_039930065.1 Dokdonella sp. | reverse complement strand
CGCGCGACGCAAGTCCGCGGCAAACTCGTGTTGAGGCTGCTCGCGATGCAGATTCAGACCGGCCATCGCTTCATGCGTTGGCTTGAACGGATACTGCAAGGCTTCGTCGATATTGATCGCCCAGTTGAAAAAGAATGCATCACGGTTGTCGAGACGATACTTGCGCACGCGGTCGATCCCTTTGATTACCTGGCGTGCAACCTGAGCCGGATCATCGACGATGATCTGGTAGTTGCGCGCAACATCATCTCCGAGCGCTAGACGCAGAAAACGATCTATCTGCTCGAAGTACGCAGCCGATTCACGCGGACCGGTAAAGATCAGCGGATAAGGGATATCGGCGTTGTCCGGGTGCAGCAGGATGCCGAGCAGGTAGAGGATTTCTTCGGCCGTGCCGACGCCACCCGGGAATACGATGATGGCATGCGCGGTGCGCACGAACGCCTCCAGGCGCTTCTCGATGTCCGGCATGATGACCAGGTTGTTGACGATTGGATTCGGCGACTCGGCGGCGATGATGCCGGGCTCGGTGATTCCGATATAGCGGTTTTTTCGACGGCGTTGCTTGGCATGCGCAATCGTCGCGCCTTTCATCGGCCCCTTCATTGCACCCGGTCCGCAACCGGTGCAAATATCGAGATCGCGCAAGCCGAGCTGATAGCCCACTTGCTTGGTGTAATCGTATTCGTTTCGTGAAATCGAATGGCCTCCCCAGCAAACAACCAGATTCGGATCGACGTTCGGCCGCAGTACTCGCGCGTTGCGAAGAATGTCAAAAACCGCGTGGGTGATCCCTTCGGAAGTCTCAAGATCGAAACTCCCGCCTTCGACCTGCGTGGCCACATAAACAATGTCGCGAACGACTGCAAACAGCAGCTCGTTGATACCGCGGATAATCTTGCCGTCGACAAAGGCGTGTGCGGGCGCGTTTTTCAATTCAAGACTTACACCGCGATCCTGCTGCAACACTTCGATTTCGAAATCCGCATAGAGCTCAACAGCCGCACGCGGATCATCGGTCACAAGCCCCTGGGTAAGAACAGCCAGCGCACAACTGCGCAACAACTGATGCAGACCGCCCGAACTGGCATCGCGCAAGCGAGCCACTTCCTGACGTGAAAGAACATCGAGGCCAGCGGCCGGCGCGATGCGCGCACTGACGGTGGCCGGTTGAATCTGGGATGGATCTGGATTGTTCATTTATTTCTCTTCTGGTGCATCAGGCTCCGCAAAACCTTGTGATGACGAGCCGAACGCCTCGTGGCGGTCGGCTAGCATCCGCGAATCGGCATGATCGGGTCAATACGTCCGCATCAGCCAAGGGAGGTGGATTCCAATCGGAATAAAAAAAACCGGCGCCCTTGCGGACGCCGGTTTGACTTGCGTACGAAGCAAAAACGCGACTTAGAACTTGTAGCGAACCGTCGCCTGCACGGACCAACGCGAGACACCGGTGTTGACACCGTCGCCGTTGACTTCCTGAATGCTGGAGGCGTCAGCACCTGTGAAGCGGTAGACATACTTTCCAGTTGCGGGATCGATGCCGGCAAAATTGCCGATGCGGCGGGTCGAATAGAACCCGTAATCGTCGATCTGCCCCCAGTTCTTGTTGATCAGGTTGCCGATATTCATGATGTCGAGCGTGAATTCACCCTTGTTGCCATCGAAGAACCCAGGAATTTCCTGGCTCAGACGCACATCGAAGTTGTTCATGAACTTTGCATTGAACGAATTGGCCGGGGCTACACGTCCACGATACTTGTTGATCTCGGGGTGCGCATCGAGGAACTGGAAGAAAGCCGCCTCTTCGCCGGGAGTCGAGAAGAGCACGTCACCCGGACCGCTAGGAACGTAGAACAGATCGTTCGCACTACGGCTGTCGCCATTGGCATCGTTGTAGTAGACCAAGCTGTAAGGACGACCCGTGCGACCTTCATAAACGATCGACGCAGAAGTCTTGTTGTCGCCGAAGAACTTCCATTGTTTGGTGAGGATTCCCGTGAAGCGATGCTTGAACGCATAGCGTGAATCGTAGGCCACTTCTTCGTTGGCCGTCTGGATCGCTGCGTTGTTCCAATTCGAGGTGTTCTGCGAGCTGGTCGCTGGGCTGACTTCCTTGGCTTCCGTATGTGTGTATCCGGCAAGCCATGACCAACCTGCGTCACCCATAGGCTTGGACAAGCTCAGCGTGATTTGATTGCCACCGCCCTTGTCGGTATTGCGCACAAGGATCACGTCTCCGATATCGCTCGGACGATTGGCACGCTGGGTGCCTCCAGTCGGGAAGTTGAGGCAGCTCGAGGTCGTCGCCTGGCACCAGTTAGCCGGGTTCAAACCCGCCTGGTTCCAGAACAGCGGACGCCCGTCCTGGGAAACCGCATTCGGCGATCCGAGATCCAGACGGTTGAAGTAGATTCCGTCCTGGTTCCAGAACGAAAGCACTTCAGCCGAGGCAACGATACCTGCCCAGGGAAGCTCGTGATCGAGGGCGAGATTGGCCTTCCATACCGATGGAAGCTTGAAGCCCGGCTCGATGATGTCGACGTTCTGACGACCGCTTACGTTGAAACCGGTAGTCGGCTGGTTGTTCGGATCCGGGCTGAAGATATTGCCAATGCCGCCGCTGGCACGCGCGCTGTACTCAACGTAGTTGCGACCGGTGTTCTGGTAGGCACCCGAGAGCCAGACATTCGGCGGTGCGCCCATGAACAGTCCGAAGCCGCCGCGTACCTGAGTCGGACGTTCCGATTCAATGTTGTAGTTGAAGCCGAAGCGTGGCTGGACAACCGAGCTGTTCGGCAGCTTGGTGTTGTCATAGCCGTAGAGTGCGTTGATGCGCGCGTTGTACAGCGGCTTGTCCGGGAAATTCGGGCTATCAACGCGAACGCCAAAGGTCAAATTAAGGTTATAGGTAGCTGCCCAGCTATCCTGAACGAACAAGCCGGTGTTCCTGAGCTGGAATTGGGCGGGAATCTCGTCATAGGTGCCGCCTGGAGCCGGTGCTCGGTAGTCGTATTCGCGCGGATTGCCTGCTTCGAATTGGGCGAGGTTGGCAAAACGATACGTTCCGTTCTGGTTGCGACCGTAGTAATTGAAGATATCGTTGCTGCTCCAATCCACGCCAAACTTGACCGTGTGATCACCGAGAAACAGATTGCCGGCTGCGAACAGGCTCTTTTCCTTGGTGTTGATGACGTTGACGTGGCGGTTTTGCTCTGTGCCGAGGTAAAGAGAGTCGTTGCCGAAATCAATACGAATTTGGGGCAGATACGACGTCGGTTGAGCGACTGCATCGTAGTTTCGCAAAGAGGCCTTGATTTCGGTTGAGAACATCTCGCTCCAGTCGCTGAACAACTCGCCAACGTAGCTCTCGAAGGTCTTGTTCTGGTTATACCAATGCGAGCTCAGCGAAACCTTGCTGCTGTCAAAATTCGGAATCTTGGCCACATCCTGCGAGAGCTTGCTGTAGCGGAAGCTCGCGCGATGATTCTCACTGATATTCCAGTCGATCTTGCCCGCGTATTCCTCGATATCAGTACCGAGCTGGCCGGCACCGTCTACCGAACCCGCATCGAAGCCCCAGACGCTCTGCGCGATACTCTGCACCTGTGCAATCTGTTCGGCCGTGATGCCACCACTACCCAACGGTGAATTGACCACATCGGCACCTGGTGCCGCGCGCTTGAACTTCTCGTAGTTGACGAAGAAGAACAAGGTGTCCTTGATCAACGGACCGCCAAAGGTGGCGCCGTAGGTTTTTTCGTCCTTGAAACCATTGAAACTATTTCCGTTGCGGTCATCGCCGACCATGTTGTCGTTGCGATAGACGCCATAGACACTGCCATGGAAATCATTGGTACCGGACTTGGTCACCGCGTTGACAACCGCGCCGGTGCCGCCAGTGGTGGTCACATCGTAGTTGGCCAGGCCAATATTGATTTCCTCGATGGCATCCATCGAGACCGGCTGACGCTCGGTCGGAAAGTTGTTGCCTTCCAGGCCGAACGGATCGTTGGTGGCGACGCCGTCGATGCGAATCGCGTTGAAGCGCGTGTTCTGACCGCCGGCCGAGATAGCACCATCAGCCTTGCTGACCTGGGCGATGCGCGGGTCGAGGCGAATGTAATCCTGGATGTTGCGGCCGATCGACGGAAGTTGCTGAATCTGCTGGTTCGAGATATTGGTGCCGGTGCCCATCTTCTCGGCGCTGAAGATCGAGTTGGCGTTTCCGGTCACTACGATCGTGTTGAGGCTTTCCGCCGGCACCAAGCTGGCGCTGACCGTGTTGGCATCGCCGATCTGCAGGTAGACGTTGTCACGCTTTTCCGACTGCCCGTCTTTCATGATCGTGATCGTGTAAGGACCACCCACGCGCAGACCACGCGCCGAGTAGCGTCCTGCCGCATCGGTCGTCACATGACTGACGGTGCCCGAGGCGCTGTGCGTGATCGTGACCTCGGCGCCAGTGGCTGGCTTGCCTTGCGCATCGGTTACTGTGCCGCCAAGAGTTGCCGAGGTGCTCTGCGCATACGCGCCGGATACGGCAAACAGCGAAGAAAGCATCAACGGCAGCAGCCGCATCGTCAATCGCTTGTTCATTACTACCTTCCTCTAGATGATTTGAAACCGGATTTGGACAAAAGCTGCCAGATCGCAGACATGCGATGGCCTATGAAATCGAGTACCCCTGAAACACCAGCATGGTTGAACCGTTTCACCCGGATCATCTGGCGAAAGCCGACAAGCCGACGAGAACTTAACCGCAGTTTAACCCGGCTTCATGACAGATTTCTAACAAAATCCGATTGATTCACGATCATGCCCTGCAGAACCCTTCTATTCGAATCGCAAAATGCTGACCGCGCACTCGTGAATGCCGCTTCCGCCCTCTGACCGCAGAAACACACTTTCGTTATAAAACATGCCGTTGCGGAAACATGGTGTGGATCTCGCTTAACTCACGTGGCCAAGCGCACGTAAGCAACCACGCCATCGAGAAACATCTGAACCGACAAGGCGACCAGCAACATGCCCATCAATCGCTCAAGCGCGACAAGGACACTGGCTCCGAGCCAACGATAAAGGTAGGTGGATGAAACCAGCAGGATCGAAGTCGCCAGCCAAGCCAGAAACAGCGCAATGCTCCAATCCACGGTCCGCCCGGGGTTGCCATTGGCCAGCAGCATGACGGCCGCCATCGTTGACGGACCGGCCACCGCTGGAATGGCCATCGGGACAATGAACGGCTCGGCGTCGACATCGCCGCCGAAAACTCCGTCGCGCGATGGAAAGATCATGCGGATGCCGATCAGGAACAGCACGATGCCTCCGGCAATGCCGACCGACTCGGCCTTCAGCTGCAGGGCGCTAAGCAAATACTTGCCGCTGAATAGAAAGAAGAACAGAACAATCAGGGCAATGATCAGTTCGCGAATCAAGACCAGCCGACGGCGCTCCGGAGCAACATTCTTGAGCAAGCTCAGGAACAGCGGGATGTTGCCGAGCGGATCCATGATCAGGAACAGGAGGATGCCCGCGGACAAGGTGCTCATTGGTATGCCTCAGTCTTGCGCACGTAGATCAAGCGTGCGTCCGCGCAGGCTCAATGCATCCGGACCAAGCATCCACGCAACGGCGCGCGCGGCCTCATCAGGAAGCGGACGCTCCAAGGTGTTTTCGCCGAAATACGCCATGCGTCTCAACGCCGTGCGCATCGGCGGTGGCAGCAAGGCGTGGACACGAACAGGGCTGTTTTCGGTTTCCTCGTGGAGAATCGAAGCGAAAGCCGAGATCGCCGCCTTGGCGACACCGTAACTTCCCCAATAAGCCTTTCCAATGCGCTCGGGATCATCCAAAACGAAAACAACGGCTGCATCACTTCGGCTGCGCAACAACGGGAGGCAGGCCTGGCTCAGAAGAAACGGCGCATTCAGCGCAACCTGCTGCGCGCGCATCCAGTCGCTGGGTTTGAACTGCTCGATTGGGCGCAAGCCATCGAACAGGATCGCCGCGTGGACAATGCCGTCGAGACGACCGCACTGCAGTCGAATCGCTTCGGCCAGATTCGCGTAATCGTCTGGAGATGCGCCTTCGAGATCGATTGGATAAATGGCCGGCTTGGGTGCCCCTATTGCTTCCAATTCGTCGTAAAGCGATTCAAGCGGACGCACCTTGCGTCCGGCCAGAACCACGGTGGCGCCCGCCGAAGCGCACGCGAGCGCACATGCACGGCCCAAACCACCGGTTGCGCCGGTAATCAAAACCACGCGATCACTCAGCGCATTCTTGTCAGCGAGCGGAACTTCGCTGCGGATCAGGGGCAACATCGTCGTCAGGCCTTCTGTAAATCACCAACGATGCGCTCAAGCTCGCCGCTCTCATGCAATTCCAACGCGATATCACAGCCGCCGATAAATTCTCCCGCAATAAACAACTGCGGGAAGGTCGGCCAATTCGAGTAACGCGGAAGATTCGCGCGGACTTCGGGATCCTCCAGGACATTGACCGATACGAACGGCGCATCAATGACACGCAGCGCTTTGACCGTACGACTTGAAAAGCCGCACATCGGAAACTCGGGAGTTCCTTTCATGAACAAGACGATCGGAGCGGATTCAACAGTGGATTTGATGCGTTCGATGATGTCCATGAATATTCCGGCAAGAAGTGTGTCGTTGTCCTGGCCAGATGCCTGCGCCAATCCACTTATTTTAGCAGGCCGGACGCGCCGCAGTTGATTTGCACCAAGGCAACTTAATATGCTGATTGGCTGATCGATTCATGGCGCATGCAAGCGTCGGCTGCCATCATTCATTGTTTACAGGTTCGCCCTCACCCACCTGCCACAGGCAAGGAGATCCCAATGGCTATCGAACTTCCCCCGCTTCCGTGGGCCCGTGATGCACTGGCTCCGCATATTTCCGCGGAGACCATCGACTTCCACTACGGCAAGCATCATCAAGCCTATGTGACCAACCTCAACAACCAGATCGCTGGCACCGAGTTCGAGGCAATGGACCTCGAATCGATCATCAAAAAAGCCAGTGGCGGCATGTTCAACAACGCCGCGCAGGTCTGGAACCACACCTTCTATTGGAATTGCCTCGCACCGGATGCCGGTGGCGAACCGCAAGGGCGCCTGGCTGACGCGATCAACAAGGCTTTCGGCAGCTTCGCGAAGTTCAAGGAAGAGTTCACAAAAACGTCAGTCGGCACGTTTGGATCCGGTTGGGGCTGGTTGGTCCAGCGTCCGGATGGCGATCTCGCCCTGGTCAGCACCTCAAACGCGGCGACACCGCTGACCGGCAATGATCGAGCCCTGCTCACATGCGATGTCTGGGAGCATGCGTACTACATTGACTACCGCAACGCGCGACCGAAATATCTCGAAGCGTTCTGGGGCCTCGTAAATTGGAAGTTCGTGGAAAGTCAGTTGGCTTGAAGCGGGGAATAGAGAATCGGGAATGGGGAGTCGGGATTGCTAGAGCGATTCCGGCGACCTGGCTGTTATTTTCGATAGCTTGAAGAAGTCTGGTTCTACCAGGATCGCAACACTGTTCCGCTCACTCACAGCGTTCATGCAGGAGCCCGTTTACGGGCGAGCCTTGCTGTCTTGGCGAAAGGCTCGCCCGTAAACGGGCTTCTACCAGCTGCAGGGCTTCGCTCAGCGCGCGGCAAGTACATCGATGACGGGTTGAACTTGATCCTCGCGGCCCAGCGCCCGCCCGATGCGCTGCAGGCGCTCGACCATTTCGTCGGGACTGTCGGCACAAAGTGTCGCGTGGCCGACCTTGCGCCCTTCGCGCGGCGATTTTCCGTAATCGTGCCAATGGCCACGCGCTTCGGCCAAAACCGGCGTCGCATCGGGCAGCTCACCGATCCAGTTCAACATCACGCTGTAGCCGAGAGCCTGGGTATCTCCGAGTGGCAAACCCAGGACGGCGCGGACGTGATTCTCGAACTGGCTGCATACGCTCCCCTCGATCGTCCAGTGACCGGAATTATGCACGCGCGGAGCCATTTCATTTCCCAAAATCTGGTCGCCACAAAGAAATAGTTCAAGCGCAAAAACGCCGACATAGTCGAGTCGCTCGGCGAGCGCACGGGCGCGTGCCACCGCGCGACGTTCGATGTCTTCATCCAGCACCCATGGCGCCAAACTGGCCGACAAGATGGCTCGATGGTGCCAATTGCGGGTCAACGGATAGTGCCGGAATTCGCCGCTACGCGAGCGCACCGCAATTACAGATACCTCGCTTTCGAACGCGACGAACGCTTCAAGAATCAGCGGAACACCACCGAGTGCCTGCCACGCTGTTGCGATATCGGAATGTTGGCGAAGGATGAACTGGCCCTTGCCGTCGTAGCACAATCGACGGGTTTTGAGTACAGCGGGGAGCTTCGTCTTGAGCACAGCCGCATGCAAATCCTCAAGGCTGTCGACGGCGGCGAACGTAGGCGTATCAAGGCCAATTTCACCAAACAACGTTTTTTCGAGAAGTCGATCCTGGGCAACCGACAAGGCGGCAGGATTTGGAAAAACCCGCGTATGCGTGGTCAACCACTGCGCCGTCTCGGCCGGAACGTTTTCGAAATCAAATGTTGCGACATCGACTTGATCGGCAAATTTCCGCAGCTGGTCAAAATCGCGCCAATCGGCGCGCAATAGTGGTGCAACCTGACCGGCACACGCATCCTCGGCACTGTCGACAACAAGAAAACGATGACCGAGCGGCGCTCCAGCGAGCGCCAGCATGCGCGCAAGTTGTCCGCCGCCGAGGATACCTATCGTTGCCACAACTACTCCTGTCTTGGATCTGGGTGGGCAATCACGTTGTCTGTCTGCTCGTTGCGAAAGGCATCGAGCCGCGATGCAAGTTCGACGTCATTGAGAGCGAGCATCGCCGCCGCGCACAGGGCCGCGTTGACTGCTCCCGCGCGACCAATTGCGAACGTCGCAACCGGAATTCCGGCCGGCATCTGCACGATGGAAAGCAGCGAATCCATCCCGTTCAACGCCTTTGACTCAACCGGCACGCCAAGCACGGGAAGCCGCGTCTTCGCTGCCAGCATTCCAGGCAGGTGGGCCGCACCGCCCGCACCGGCGATGATCGCCTGCAAACCTCTGGACGCCACGTCCGCCGCATAGGAAAACATGAGATCAGGGGTGCGATGCGCACTGACGACGCGGACTTCATGCGCTATCTGCAGCCGATCGAGAATTTCGACGGCGTGGCGCATGGTTTCCCAATCCGATCGGGAACCCATTACAACGCCGATAAGAGGGGAATCAGCCTGATCATTCATGGTCGCGGCGCGGCAAAATCGTTATTGTACGCACATTGGGCAGTTTGACTCGAATGCCCACATGCCGCTGAACGCATCGGAGCAATCATGGACGCAAAACTGCTTGAAATACTCTGTTGCCCTTCGACAAAAGCGCCCGTACGCATGGCAAGTCGCATCGAGATCGACGCGCTCAATCGCTGCATAGGCAACGGCGGTGTGCGCACAACTGCGGACAAGCCGGTTGATGCAGCATTGTCTGACGCCCTGATCACCCGAGATGGGAAAATCCTCTATCGCATCGACGACGGCATCCCGGTGATGCTTGTCGACGAAGGCATCAGCACCCTGCAACTGAGTAGCTTCCCGACGTAGTTGCTTGGGCAAGAATGTGAAGCCCATCACATTCGTCAAGCGTATTGCACATGAAGTTGTAGCGCATCTGGTGCAAGCTATGCGTAGGCGGTGAAAGCCACGTTTCGACCCGATCGAGTCCCCATGTCCAGCGCAGAAGACAAGCCCAGCAAGATCGTCGAACTCAAGCAACGCCAGGCCGGCGGAGCAGGTTCGCCGGATCGCCTCGGCGAACTGCTCAAGTTGGTGCGTGGCGTCGCCCTCAAGCGCGTCAACGGACTCGTCAGTACGCTCTTCGAGAATGTCGATGACGCGCTGTTCCATCTTGCGGAACGTGCGGAAAGCAACGCGGTGCAAGTACAGTTTTTTGACGGCATGCGTGAGGTGCGAAAAAAACGCCAGCTCGTAGAACGCATGTTCCAGGAGCAGCTTTCGCAGATCTTCAATGACTTCGCCAACGGCAACTTGAAGCCAGTGAGGCCTGAGGTCGCGCATTCTTCCAACGCAGGCTTGAGCCTCGTTGACGATCAGGAGCTGGAAGATTCCCTGGCCATCTCGAGCATGGTGGCGAAAGCCGAAAACCGGCTCGCGAGAACCTTGCATCTGGTCAATCAACGCTTGTCGGTTATCAGTGGCGGCAACGCCGTCGAAGACGCCAGCAATCCGATAGGTCCAGCGCCCCTATGCCAGGCGTTTCGCATCGCCGTTCGAGAGTTCGAGCTCAACGTCCAGGTCAAGCTGATCATCTACAAGCTGTACGATCGATACGTCATGTCGGGCCTCGAACCGCTTTACGAAGAGGTCAATGCCGAACTGATCAAGGCCGGCGTGCTTCCTCAGATTCGCCATCAGTTGCCGGCGTCCGCGCGCAACCGAGGCGGGACTGCCGCGCCACCGCGTGCAGCGGGTGAACCTCAGGCTGCGGGCGCGGAAATGCGCTCTGAAACAGGCGGCTATTCCGATGCCGGCTACGATCCGATCACATCGGAATTGCAGGCAGAACTGTACTCAACCCTGCGCGGTTTGCTGGCCAGCCGGCGCCCGGCTCAACAGGAATATTCCGGCAATGTCGGCGAGGGTGGTGGTGGCTATGCCGGCTCGGGCATGGGCGTGCCGAACCTCAGTCCGACCGATCTGCTCAGCGCGCTGACCATTCTTCAAAGCCAATCCCAAGTCAATCAGGCAAATGCCGATAGCGTGGCAGATGCGGCCAAGATCGTTCAGCAAATCAAGCAGGAAATGCTCGAACAGGCGCAGCGCCTTGGCGGCACAGCTACCAAAAACTACAGCGTCTCTTCCGCCGATGAGGATACGATCGATCTGGTCGGCATGCTGTTCGAATTCATTCTTCAGGATCGGAATCTGCCGCCGCAGATTCAGGCGTTGATTGGTCGTCTGCAAATTCCATATTTGAAGATCGCCATCCTCGACAAGCATCTGTTTGCGCAGAAAACTCATCCGGCCAGGCGTCTGCTCGACGCCATGGCGGAAGCGGGCAAGAGTTGGTCTGCAGAATCGGATGTCGACAACAAATTGTACGATCGCATCAAGTCCGTTGTGGAGACGATCCTCAGCGAATTTGACGATGATCTGGCTGTCATTGAACACGAACTTGCCGGTTTCGAGCAGTTCTTGCATCAGCACAAGCGCCGCGCCGAGCTTGCCGAACAACGCGCCGCCGAAGTCACCCGCGGTCGCGAGAAACTGCATACCGCGCGTCGCGATGCGGCCAGGGAAATTCTCAATCGAATCGGTAATCGTGAACTTGCGCCGGTCGTTCACAACGTACTCTCACGACCATGGGCAAACTACCTCGTCCTGACCGATCTGCGCCACGGCAAAGATTCCGACGAGTGGAAAAATGCGCTGCGTTTCGCGGACGAATTTGTATGGAGTTCGCTGCCGAAGAACACCGACGCCGAGAAGACGCGCCTGCGCACCTTGATGCCGCAACTCGAGAAAGCGCTCAAGCATGGCCTCGGCACAGTCGCCTACCATGAAGGCGACGTACGCACCTTGATGCAGGAGCTGTCAGCGTTCTATCAGGGTCTTCTCAACGGCGAGAGCTTTGAGGTCAAGACGGCAAAGGAAGTCATCACCGACAACGCCGCTGCCGAAGCGGAGCAAGATACGCGTAGCTCGACGACCTCGACTGAGGCCCCCACGGTGAACCAAAGTCCGGTTGAAGAAATCGTGCTTACCTCGGGCAGTGTCGAACCCGAACAGCCGGAAGAAATTATCGGCGATGATGAGTTCGTTGATGCGGCCAAGAATATGAAGGTGGGCAACTGGATCGAATTTATCGATGAAGGCGGCAATCGTGAGCGTGCCAAGCTTTCGTGGATCAGTCCGATCAGTAGCAAATATCTTTTCGTCAACCGTCGCGGACTCAAGGTCTGCGACAAGACGATCGCTGCACTTGCGGTGGAGCTGCGCCGAGGTTCTGCCGTTCTACTTGAAGAAGTGCCATTGTTTGATCGGGCGCTCGACGCAATCGTCGAACGGCTTCGCCAGACTCATGCCCCCGAGCCACCGGTTCCGCCTTCACCTAAACCGTGATCCAGCCGCGCACGGCATTCGCAACTACCCACCTAGAATCCTTCCTCGTCAGCTGCCGATGCCCTATCCTTTGCTCGGCAAGCTTCAGCTCCGCACAAGAATCATTGAGTGATTCAAGCCAATCTCCCGGTTGCCGCCGCCAAGCGGCAACGTCACCCGATGGAATCGGTGCATGCCCGAGAACGAAAAGCTCCATTCTGTTTCGCCCGACAACGCACTTGTGTCAGTTGTTCCGGCTGATATCGGATGCATCCGAAACGATGTTATCAAGGCGCTCAGCGAAGATATCGGTAGCGGCGACGTAACAGCGGATTTGCTCCCTGCCGGCCAACTCGGTAATGGACGTATTGTGACCCGCGAGCCTGCCGTTATCTGCGGGCAAGCATGGGTCGACGCCTGCTTCCAGCAACTGGATGCCGATGTGCGAGTCGAATGGAACATCGCCGAAGGTTCTCGGGTGACTAGTGGTCAGGTACTTTGTCAGCTCCATGGGCCAGTGCGTGCACTGGTCAGCGCTGAACGCAGCGCACTCAATTTCCTGCAAACCCTCTCTGCCACGGCAACGACCACGGCTGCCTATGTTGACGCGATCCGCGGAACCCGAGCGCGCATCCTCGACACACGCAAGACCCTGCCCGGATTGCGCCATGCACAGAAATACGCCGTCCGCATCGGTGGTGGAATGAATCATCGGATGGGCTTGTACGATGCCGTCCTGATCAAGGAAAACCACATCGCCGCGGCGGGCTCGTTGAGTTTGGCCGTCGTCCACGCTCGTGAGCTTCATCCCGGGATCTTGATCGAAGTTGAAGTGGAGAATTTCAGCGAATTGCGCGAAGCGCTTGCGACCGGAGTCGATCGCATCATGCTCGACGAATTCGAGCTCGAAGAACTGATTCAGGCGGTTGCCGAAGTGGACGGTCGCACGCCACTCGAGGTCTCGGGAGGTGTTGGCATCGATCGCGTCCGTGCGATCGCGGAAACCGGGGTTGACTACATTTCAATCGGCGCGTTGACCAAGCATGTCCGAGCGATCGATCTTTCGATGCGGATCGATTTCACGAAAACCGGGCTGGCCAACTGATCAGATCTTGCCGAGGTACTTGAGAGCACCGAGCGCGACTACACCGAGCACGACAAGCACACCAATCACCCAGAACATTGCAGAACTGGAACTGCTTGCAGGCGTCAGCGGGGCCGCCTCGATCGCAGGCGGTGGCGTCTGCGGAACATGCGCAACCCCTGGGGCCAGCAGTAGAAAGCGGACTGTATCCAGGCGTAGCTCGTCGCCGGGCGACAGCATGCCGGTGTGCACACGCTTGTCGTTGATCCAGGTGCCATTGGCCGAGCCGAGATCTTCGACCATGACGCCCTCAGCGGTGACCTGAAGACGCGCGTGATGCCGAGAGATTTCCTCGGCTTGGATAGGAATTCCACAATCGCTCTGACGACCAATGGTCATCGTGCCAACCAGGGCAAAGTTACGCCCGAAGGTGGTACCGGAAACGCCACGCAGCATGAATTTCGGCAAAGCCATGCGCACCCTGGTGCGTCCATCAGACTCATCGTCAACCGGAGCCGGACGTGCGGCCACTGGAGCAGCAGTACGATCAGGAGCAACGATGCGGCAGCCTATGCGTCCGAAAAGCAAAAGGTCGCCGGCCTTGAGTGGCCCTTCCTGGGTGATTTGACGCCCGTTGAGTACCGTTGCCACGCTCTGATCGAGAATGCGCACTACTGCCTTGCTCTCACGAATCTCGATTGCGCAGTGATTGACTGCAACGCCAGGCGCGACAAGCACGACCTGACAATCACTGCCTGAGCCAATCTTCGTGATTCCATCAGTCAGATCAACAGCCGCATGTTCCCCATTCGGGAATATCAACTTCATTGCATCTCCCCCCGAGCACCTGCGCGCCGGATCATTTGTCTAGTTCACGAACAAGGCGAAAACCGAGACTGTTGAGTGCAACATCCTCGGAATAGCTGTCATCTTCCAACACGTTCTCCTTGTCCGCGACCGAAAGCCAACCACGTCCTCGCAGACCATGGTCACGACATCCTTCGGAGAAGGAACCACTTTTGCCACAGGCGGAAACCCATTCACGCACGTTGCCATCGATATCGAACACGCCGGCTACGGCAGGATAGCTTCCGACCGGAGCCGTTGCCGGATTGCCGTCACTGCAATCGGAACCTGCGCGTGAATCATAGGCTTTGCGAAAGGTCGAATCGGCCAGGTTGGCGGTCGCGCAACTTGCGGACGGCGCCTTGCGGGCAACCTGCTCCCATTCTGATGGGGTCGGCAATCGATAGCGCTTGCCGCTCTGCGTCGAAATCCAGCGTGCATAGGCTTGTGCTTCGGCGAAACTCACGCAGACGACGGGATGGTTGTCGCTCTGAGCAATATCAGAGGATTTCCAGTCACGCTTTCGCGAGGATCGGAAAATGGATTCACGATCGCGGCAAGAAGGTTCCTTGCCGGAAAACTGACGCTGACCCGCGGCACGCCACCAAACTGAAAACTCACCACGCGTGGTTTCGTGGCGCGCAAATGCGAGAGCACTGCTGACAATGACGAGATCAGTCCCGGCACGGCCATCGACCTGATCATGAAACACATAGCCTGGCTTGCCGATTCCATCGGCCTTCTTGTTTCCATCGCGAGCTGACTTGTTGCTCGCATCGAGCAGCAATACCTTGGCATAGGCGGTTTTTGCCGCTTCAGAATCCATGCTTGCCGTCGCGGCATCACCAACCTTGAGGAAACGACTGATTTCTCCATCGCGCCGCGACTTTGCGAGTGCAACCGTTGGAGCCCCTTCCGAGATCGAACCAGCAACTTCTGCCGCTTTGTCCAGATAGGTGCCAAATTCCTCGAGGCTCCCTGCGGCCAAGGATTTATCCGCCAGATCCATATACGCTTTGGCCGTATCGACGATGCCTTGCTTCGCCGGACTGGATTTCGAATCAATGCGCAACGCCAGACTGAATCGGTCGAACGCATTCATGCGTGGAGGATTGGTCAGCCGCTGCCCCGCCAGATCCACTCGGGCCTGCCTTACCAGTTGCGCAACCGGATCGACGACGGTGGGAACATTGGCCAGATCCAACACTGCTTCGGGATTAGCCAATGCTTCGCTGGCCGGGTCTGGTGACGTTGCTTCAGCAGGCGCTTGCGTGTTTGGCGTGCTTGCATCAATCCTTGAAGCCACGCTTGGCGGCTTGGCTGCGCTGGGGGCCATCGGCGTTTCCGAAAGCGTGGCCTTCGCAACGGTGTCGCCTTTGCCACCCCCCATCAACGCAAATCCAACCGAGCCAATCAGTAATACTCCGACTGCCGCCAAAGCCCAGGGCAACCAGGATCGAGTGCCCGTTGGCTCACCAACCAAGGCCGGAGCAGGACGATTGACGGACGCCGCTTCCTCCATCGTCGGCAGGACACCAATACGTGTTGGCACTTCGCTTGAGCGCAACGCCGAGGCAATCGATTCGCGTTGAAGTACGCGGGTCGGAGCATCCTGAGTCGCCGCGCCAACGGTCGCTTCACGAGGTTCGATTTGACCAAGAGCCGCAATGAACTCTTCGGCGTCCTGATAGCGCCCGGCCGGATCCTTGGCCAACGCCTTGTCGATCAGCGCTTGCCAATGGGCCTGTGCAGCAGGCAAGCGTGGAATTGATTCGAAAACATGTGCATAGGAAACGGCAAAACCGTCCGCTCCCTCATACGGGGGCTTTCCTGTCAGGCCAAACCAGGTGAGCACACCAAGCCCATAGAGATCCGAGCGCGCGTCAACATCACCGCCACGCGCCTGCTCGGGGCTCATGTAGTGGCTGGTTCCGACCGAAATTCCGGCGCTGGTGATGCGCGCTGCCTGACTGAAGGCGCGCGCTATTCCGAAATCTGTCAGTAATGGCGTGTCGTTTACATCGAAAAGAATGTTGCCGGGTGCGACATCACGATGCACATAGCCTCGGTGATGGGCATAGCCGAGTGCGTTGGCGATGCCTTCCAGGACGCGCAGCAGATCCTTCTCGCTGAGCCCCATGCGAACGCGCTGGGCAAAATCACCACCA
>JBDSPX010000310.1:0-10832 GCA_039930065.1 Dokdonella sp. | reverse complement strand
GACAACAACGCAGTAACGCGAGACAAGACAACAAAGCCCGCGCACCATGTCGGTTCTTGTGGGTCGGCGCTGCGCGCTGACGCTCTTCTCTCACTCTGACGAGAAGCGTGCGATCACACATCGAACCCACCAAGAGCAGAATCAGAAACGCCTTCCTCTACATGGACGCACTCTCGCTTGACCAGGAAGCCTAATCGAATGAAGTAAGATTCTCTGCCCTTGCCTGTGGCGGATTCTTGTTGTGGAAGTGATTCTTGTTGCGCTCGATCTGATCGGCACGTTTGTCTTCGCGATCAGCGGCGCGACGGTCGGCGTGCGTCATCGACTCGATCTTTTCGGTGTGCTCGTGCTGTCGTTTGCAGCTGCGGTTTCCGGAGGAATCGTCCGCGACGTACTGATTGGCGCCACGCCGCCCGCTGCACTGGTTGGTTGGCACTATGTTGCGATCAGTTGCCTGGCCGGTGTTATTACGTTCTTGCGCTACGACGACATCGAAAAGCTGCGCAATCCCGTTCAAATCTTTGATGCCTTGGGACTCGCCCTGTACGCGGTCACAGGCACCAGCAAGGCCCTCGCATTTGGGCTCGGTCCCGTTTCATCGATTCTTCTTGGTGCGCTGAGTGGCATAGGCGGCGGAATTGTTCGCGACATGTTGGTTGCGCAAACGCCAACCGTGCTTCGCTCGGAGCTCTATGCAGTCGCCGCGCTCGCTGGCGCGGCTGTCATTGTCATCGGCAACACGTTCTCGTTGCCAGAACTTCCGGTGTTGGTCATTTCGGCAAGCCTGTGTTTCGGTTTGCGCTTTATGGCCATTCGCTACGGCTGGCGATTGCCGGTTGCGGCACCAAGGCAGGACTAGGTGGGCCTGCATGGCAAACATGTCAAAAAAAAGGCGGCCGATGGCCGCCTTTTTTAGCTAACGACTTGCTTGATCAGGCGCGGCGACGGATCGCCACAAATCCGAGCAAACCAACCAGCAAACCAAGGAGCATCGTGGTTGACTGACTCAGCGTCGGCAAGTCGATCGCCTCAGCGAGTGGTGTACCACCACCGCCGCCGATATTGACCGTGGCGTTCTGGCAAGTGACAGTATTGGTGAAGGTGCCTTCGTCGCCCGCTGAGAAACCGGTCGTTACGATTTGATAGACCGTTCCGCCAGTCAGGGCGAGACCCAAGATTTCCGATGTGCCTATGCCGCCAACACCGTCATCGTTACCCGCGACGTAGTTCACCGTCGGGGCAATCGGATCGAACGGATCGGTATAAACGAACATATAACCATCCCAGCCATCCTGCACGCTTCCGATGTTGCAGGTGTCTGATGTCGAAATCGTGAATTGCTGGGCGTGCAAGACCACTGGACCCAAGCCGGAACAGCAGGTTCCGTCTGCAAACGGGCGAGCCCACGACGTACCACCCGTAGTAGTGGCCGAATAGGACTGCACATCGCTCGGTGAAACAATCGGATGAGGCGTATGAACTTGTGCGGCCTTGATGGCCATTTCGTTGACTTGTTGGGCTCCAGCAGAAGCGGAGATGAGGATGGCAAGTGAAAACAAGGTGATTTTTTTCATGCAACAACTCCAACGTCTGGCCGATAGTGTCCTGCACTTTACTACGTTTCAGGATCGCTCAAGCAATTCTGGAGTTGGTTTCGTTTGCAAGGGAAAGGTGTGTCGTCAATGCGTTGTATTTCAAGGCGTTGGCGTCTCAATAGAGCACGCGTGTGCGCAGTGTGCCTGGGATTGCGGCCAACGCGTCTTTCAATATTCCGGCCTGACTTTCGGTAGTCGAAACGTCAACAACGACATAGCCGATGGTCGCATTGGTTTGCAGATACTGCCCATCGATATTGATATTTTCGCGCGAGAAGATCTCATTGATGCGCGAGAGCATGCCGGGCATATTGCGATGGATATGCAGCAGACGGTGACTGTGTGGATGCCCTGGCAGGGTCGCTTCGGGGAAATTCACCGCCGAAAGCGTTGATCCGTTGTCGCTGTAGCGGACAAGCTTGGCGGCGACCTCGATGCCGATGTTGTCCTGAGCTTCCAGCGTGCTGCCGCCGATATGTGGGGTCAGGATCACGTTGTCCATGCCGACCAGAGGTGAGACAAAAGTCTCTCCATTCGCCTTGGGCTCATGCGGAAACACATCGACAGCGGCGCCGGAAAGATGGCCAGAGCGAAGATAATCCGCAAGTGCATCGATATCAACCACGGTACCGCGCGATGCATTGATCAGGGCGCTGCCCTTGCGCATTTGGGCGAGTTGCTCAGAACCGATCATCATCGCCGTCTGTGGCGTTTGCGGCACATGCAGGGTGACGATATCCGAGCGTTGCAGCAAATCATCAAGGCTTGCCGCGGCACGCGCATTGCCAAGGGTCAGTTTGGATTCGATGTCATGAAAGATCACACGCATGCCAAGCCCTTCGGCTAGCAGTCCGACCTGGGTGCCGATGTGACCGTAGCCGACGATGCCGAGCACCTTGTCACGCACCTCGAAGCTGCCGGTTGCCGATTTTGACCATCCTCCACGATGGCATTCCGCATTTTTCTGCGGGATCCGTCTCATCAACAGAATCGCTTCAGCCAAAACCAGCTCGGCAACACTGCGCGTATTCGAGTACGGCGCATTGAAAACAGGAATGCCTAGCGCTTGCGCGGAATCCAGATCCACCTGGTTGGTGCCGATACAAAAGCAGCCGATTGCAATCAGGCGCTTGGCTTCGGCAAGCACATCAGCGGTTAGCTGCGTGCGCGAGCGAATGCCGACAAGGTGCGCTTCGGCGATACGCGCCTTCAGCTCGTCTTCGGATAGCGATTTGTCGTGCAACTCGATCTGCGAGTAGCCGGCCGCCTTGAAGGTTTCCACTGCGCTGGCGCTGACGCCTTCGAGCAGCAGTACGCGAATATCCTGCTTGGGGTATGAGGTCTTCTTCATGATCCGGGCTATGGGTGAGGATGGTTGCAGCGGTTACCAATTCGCCGTGCGGCGCGACAACGACTATGCCAGATCCGGGTCGATTTGCGGCAGTGCAGCAGTGGACGTCCTGATCGATCGCTGGCAGGCTTGCTTCGCGCGCGAAATTCGCGAGCAACTGCCATCCTCAACGCGGACTTCCCTCGCATGACCGATTCCCCCTTGTCGCGTTTGAGTCGGCGTTTGCCCGAGCTCGTCTTGAAGCTTGACCCAGCCGATCTTGAGTTCTATGGACGTGACTGGACGCGACGCTGGAAACCAGCACCGCTGGCCATCGCGTTTCCATCGAATACGGGGGACGTGCAGGAGGTCGTGCGGTGGGCGGTGGACGAGGGCATTGGTATCGTGCCGTCTGGCGGTAGAACCGGATTGTCAGGTGGCGCCGTGGCGGCGAATCGAGAACTTGTGATCAGTTTCGAGCGCATGAATCGCGTGCTTGGATTTGATCCTGTTGACCGCATCATGACGGTACAGCCGGGAGTCATCCTCGAAACCCTGCAGCGCGCCGCACTCGAGCATGGATTGATCTATCCGGTCGATTTTGGTGCGCGCGGTTCCTGTTCGATCGGCGGAAATATTGCGACGAACGCTGGCGGAATTCGCGTGATCCGCTATGGCAATACGCGCGAATGGATCGCTGGATTGAAGGTGGTCACCGGCACCGGTGACTTGCTCGACCTCAATCGAGGATTGATCAAGAATTCCAGCGGCTATGACCTGCGCCATCTCATGATCGGCGCGGAGGGGACGCTCGGACTGGTCGTCGAAGCCAGTGTGCGTCTGACCGATGCGCCGACTGAATCGAATGTCATGGTTTTCGCCGTGCCAGCGATGGAAGATCTGATGCAGGTGTTTTCGGTTTGTCGACAGAAGCTCAATCTCAGCGCATTCGAATTTTTCACGGACCTCGCTCTCGCACACGTCGTCGCACAAGGTGCGCAGAATCCGTTCGAGCACGTTTCTCCGTTTTATCTGATCACGGAATTCGACGCGGCGAATGAAGCCCAGCAAGCGCGAGCAGTCGAGGTTTTCGAGCAGTGTTTTGAGAAAGGCTGGGTCAACGATGGCGTGATCAGTCAGAGTTCGGCACAAGCCGCATCACTCTGGCGTCTGCGCGACACGATCACCGAAAGCCTCGCGCCACTGAAGCCCTACAAGAACGACATCTCGGTTCGCATCAGCGTGATTCCGGCATTCATGCAAGCGATGCGCGCGATTTTCGAACGTGAGTATCCCGGTTACGAAGTGATCTGGTTCGGGCATATCGGTGATGGCAACCTGCATATCAATGTAATCAAGCCCAGTGACGTAAGCGACGAGACTTTCATTGTTGAATGCGAACGAGTAACCGCGCTGCTTTCCGAAACGCTGGCAAAATTCGAAGGCAGTATTTCTGCCGAACACGGCATCGGTCTGGTCAAGAAGAAATACTTGCGTGGCACTCGGAGCGAGGCCGAGATCGCGATGATGCGCGGCATCAAGCGGGTGCTCGATCCTCACGGCATCATGAATCCCGGCAAGCTTTTCGACCTCGATTGATGGGGTTGCCGATTCTCTATTCGTTCCGCCGCTGCCCGTACGCGATGCGCGCACGCATGGCCTTGCAGGTCAGCGGTCAGGCGGTGGAATTGCGTGAGGTTCGTTTACGCGACAAACCTGCAGATTTGCTGGCTATCTCGCCCAAAGGCACCGTGCCCGTGTTGATCGAGACGAACGGTCATGTAATCGATGAGAGTCTCGACATCATGATCTGGGCATTGCGGCGAAAAGATCCAGAAGCCTGGCTTGGCGGGAACGCCACCAGTACGGTCGATATGATCGGGCTGGTTGCGCAGTGCGATGGCGGGTTCAAGCAGGCGCTTGATCGATACAAATATCCGCAGCGCTTCGCGGGATCTGACACGCTGGCTGAACGTCAGCGTGGAGCGGTGTTTCTCCAAACACTTGATGATCGACTTCAACGCTGGCCATGGCTGTTTGGCCAACGCGCCTCGCTCGCAGATTTCGCGATCCTGCCGTTCGTGCGTCAGTACCGCATGGTCGATCCCGATTGGTTTGACACCTGTCCGTTGCCCAACGTGCGCGAATGGCTTGCTCGATGGCTCAGCTCATCTTTGTTTGAAAAGATCATGTTCCGCACCGAGCCCTGGTCGCCGCATCAACCTGGCCTCATTTTTCCGCTGGATACATGTTTGCGCTGACGCCCTTGTACTGGCTTCGCGCGACGCCACTTCATGAGGTATCGACGGATTGCCCGAGGTCATCATGAGCGACACAACATTGCTGGTTCCCTGTCTCGGCTGCGCGGCGATGAACCGGTTGCCTGAGGCGCGACTTGACGAAACCCCGACTTGCGGGCGCTGTCACAATGCATTGTTCTTGGCCAAGCCCGCGGTCATCGGAACGGCCGATTTTGATGCCAAGGTGCTGCGTGGCGAGATTCCAGTGCTCGTGGATTTTTGGGCGCCGTGGTGCGGCCCCTGCCTCAACATGGCGCCGCATTTTGCCGAGGCAGCGGTGCGCCTCGAACCAAAAGTGCGTTTGGGCAAGGTTGATACCGAAGCGGAACAGGCCTTGGGTGCACGCTTCGCTATCCGCAGCATTCCGACCTTGATCCTGTTCGCCAACGGTCGCGAGATTGCGCGCCAGTCAGGCGGAATGACCACCGCGCAGATTATTCAATGGACCGCACAGCAATTGCTGCAGATTCCTTGACTGCGCACGATTCGATAAAGCCGCAGGTGCCGGCTGAGCCTGATCCGGCTGATTGCTGCGGATCGGGTTGCGTTCGCTGCATATTCGATCTGCACGAGGACGCGGTGCTGCGCTATCGCGAGGCGCTGGCCAAATGGGAAAAGCAGCTATTCGATCGCGGCGCGGATTCAAGCGACGCGTAGCGGTATCCCAATCGCGGCATATTTCGCGCGCTCCAGGCGACAGTAGCCAGCACCCATGACGAACCTTCTGCACACCGAAGGGCGTTCTGTGTAAATGCTGCAACTGCGATTGACGCGATCGAGCGCGATGCACCAACCATCGCTACCCTGGGCCATTGTGACGACACCATTGTCGCCGCGGACAACCAGATGCTCGGCAATCTGATCAGTCGCTTCGACGACAACAGTCAGCCGACAGCAGACCGCGTCGCAGTTCGAGCAGGACACGGTGGGATCGGTTTTGCTGTCGTCGGGGTGAATATCCAATGCCATACGCTGGGATCTCAATCTCGCTCAGCGTTGATAGCTGAGCAGGCGGCCGCGAAACGGCGGGGTATCGCTTTCATTGAAGCGACTTTTGACTTCGGTGACGCTGTAGCCCTGTGCTGCGAGGGCGCGCGTGAATGGCGCACTGTTGCCGCGTCCGGGATCGGTGATGATTATTTCGGCGCTCTGCGATGCATGCCGCTTGACCAGATTGGATAGCAGGTCGATGTGGTCACGCTCATAGAGGATGTCGCTGCCGATAAGCAGGTCAAAGCGACCAAGCGTTTCATCGGGAATCGCCCAGTTGAGGTCGCGATAGACAGGTTTTTGCAAGTCATTCAACTGTGCATTGTGATCAAGAAAAGATTCGGCCAGCGGGTGATGATCGCTGGCGGTGATATCGGCTTCACGTCGATGCAGCACAAGGCTCGAAAGTCCGAGGCCACAGCCAATTTCGAGGATGCGTTTGCCGGCCACATCGAACTCGCACATGGCTTGCGCAAGCACGCGCCCCGACGGCCAGACCTGGCCGAACAGGCTCCATTGCGCCGAAGAAATGCCAACGCGCTCGGCAATACCTTGCGGATCGGCGAATTGCTGCAGATCGCTCAGCGCTCGAATTTTAAAATCATGTCCACCGAGCTTGACCACGAGCTGGCGGGTACGGTAGCCCGGCATGGGCACTCCCGTGGTGGCGTCAAGGCAGAAATCGAGATGACGGCGCGAAGGGGGCGTAACGGCGACGGAGAAACGGCCGATCGAGACGCGCTCAAAGGACAGACAACGCGGCCATGCTACGCGAGCCGTCATCTCCATGTTGGAATAATTCCGTTTGGTGCGGGTCTCGTTTAGATCCAGACATCGTTTTGCGCGGTCAATTCGCCACCCTCCTCGCCGGTGTTGACGACGCCACGCGGCTCGATGATCAGGGCGTGGCACTCGTTCGTCGCGCGGGTGATATGTTCGACGCCCTTTGGCACAACGAACATTTCCCCTTGCTTCAGGGTGATTTCGCGATCGCGGAATCCAATTTGCATTTCACCCGCAACTACGAGGAAGACCTCGTCGGTATGGTCGTGCTGGTGCCAGACGAAGTCGCCCTCGATCTTGACCAGCTTGAACTGGATGTCATTCATCTCGGCGATCACCCGCGGCGACCAATGCGCGTTGATCAGGGCCAATTTTTCGATGAGGTTGATCGCAATATCGGACATAAAGGGGTTTGAAGATTGAACGAAATCAGCAGGTTCCGAGTATGTCATGACGCTCGCATGTCTATCGCAGGGTCAGTCGACTCCGCTATCCTGCGCGGCTCGCCAGCGCGGATTCCCTGCATTGGCACCCGGACCGCAAGAAAGCCAACCCGATGAAGATTCCACCCGGCCTGCAAACCCTGATCGACGATGGCGTCATCGATCGTGTTGTTCGGCCTCTCAAAAGCGGCAAGGAAGCAGCGGTCTACGTGGTCGGCGCGGGCGACGACATCCGTTGTGCCAAGGTTTACAAGGACATGGCCCAGCGCAGTTTCCAGCAGCGCGTGCAGTATCAGGAAGGGCGCAAGGTGCGCGGCAGCCGCGAGGCAAGAGCGATCGGCAAGGCGACAAAATACGGTCGCAAACAGCAGGAAGTTGCCTGGAAGAACACTGAAGTCGATGCGCTGTATCAGCTTATGGAAGCAGGAGTGCGCGTACCGAAGCCTTACGGCTACTTCCATGGTGTGCTGGTCATGGAACTCGTCACCGATGCCGAAGGCTACTCCGCACCACGGCTCGGTGAGGTCGAACTCTCCGCCGAAACAGCCCGCGAATATCACGCCTTCCTGATGGGACAGGTCGTGCGCATGCTCCTGGTCGGCCTGATCCACGGCGATCTGTCGCCTTACAACGTCCTTGTTGGCGAAGAAGGGCCCGTCATCATCGATCTGCCGCAGGTCGTCAGCGCCAGCGGCAACAATGCTGCTCGCATGATGCTGCAGCGTGATGTCAACAACCTCACCGCATTTCTCGGTCGCTTTGCGCCCGAACTGTTTGATACCTGGTACGCCGAGGAAATCTGGGCCCTGTTCGAGGCCGGTGAACTGAGAGTCGACAGCGTGCTGACCGGGGAGTTCGAGCACGATGAAAGCGAAATCGATCTCGACGGCGTCCGCGCCGCAATCAACGACGCCCGCGAGGAAGCCCTGATCCGTCAGCAGGGTCGCGAAGCCGCAGAAGAAGCCGACTACTAGCTCCGTAGGAGCCCTTTCACGGGCGAGCTCGGGCTTGGTGGGTCATCCAGACATCGCTCCTGAAGGAGCTCCTCCAGAGACAGGGGGCATGCAGCGAAGCCGATTCTCCCGCGCGATGTTCGTTTCTTTTGCCGTGGTGCAAAACCTGGAGACCGGCAGGATCAACTGCGCTGGTTCCACTCCACGATTAGTAGCCGACGAGACGCACTTCAGGTGCCCGTTCCTGATCAATGCGCCTTGTCTAGAAGGCTGGTCGGCTTGAGCTTGATCTCGAAGATCTTCGGCCACAGCTTGCCGGTGACGAACAGGCGATCGTGTTTGGCCTCGTAGGCAATGCCGTTGAGAACATCGACCGCTACTGAGCGATCTTCGGTACTGAGTAGAGCCGGCAGGTTGAGCTGAGCGGTGACCCGACCATTGGCTGGGTCGATCACAACAATCACGTTGCTTTGCCAGACATTCGCGAAGATCCGCCCACGCACGAATTCGAGCTCATTGAGATTGGCGAGTGGCTTGCCCTGATAGGTGATATCGAGCGTACCCGTTTGCTTGAAGGATTCCGGATCAAGAAAACGCAAGGTCGAAGTGCCATCGCTCATGATCAGGCGCTTGGCGTCATGAGTGATGCCCCAGCCCTCGCCATCGTAGTTGAAATGCCCCTTGGGCTTGAACGTCTTGAGGTCATAAGTGAAACCGACTTTCGACTGCCAGGTGATCTGGATCAGGCGATCCTTCCAGTCGGTCAGACCCTCGGCGAAATACTCGTTGGGCACGGTCTCGTGCTGCATGACTTCGCCGGTCTCGAGCTTCACCTTGCGCAGGCTTGAGCGACCGTTGAGGCCGGTGCTTTCGTAAAAGAAACCATCACGAACGATCAATCCCTGGGTAAATGCGCCACGGTCATGTGGCCAGGTCTTGACGACCTCGAAATCCAGCACGGCGGGTGGGCGCGCGTCTTCGCTCATCAAGGGCGCATCGGCGGCCTTGCTACTCATCGAAAACATGGCCAGCGTCAGTACCGAACCGCCAAAAAACAGCCTGCGAAGGCGTTGCACGGGAAAATGTTGCGGGCAGTGGGTATCAGAAACGTGCATTGATCAAACCTGGGTCTTGGAACAAAACGCGTTCGTCGGCATTGATAGCGGGAAGGCGGTCTCTCATGATCTGCCGGATGGCCGGAAAGCCTGCGGCGCCACGTGAAGTCGGGTACTCGATCAGCGCGGCAGCTTCGATCCACCAAAGGCTGCCGGTTCGTTACCGACAACCGTTGGCTTCACATCGATCACTTGGACTTCTTCTTCTCATTCTTGGCCGCGCGCATTTCCTTCAGGTTTTTCTCGGGCTTCTTCTTTTCGCCCTTCTTCTGATCCATACCTTTGGACATGGGATTCTCTCGATGTTTGTGGTTCGATTGGGTTGGACGCGTCACTTCGTTGCGACGCGCCCCGCCTTTCTAGCGCGGAATGCCGCAATTGACCAGAGGGTTCGGTGCGGAATTCCCGCGACACGGGTCCGTTCCGGTAAAATTCGCTGATGATTTTGAATATCGCTGCCTATCAATTTGTCGAAATCGACGTGCCGGAGTCACTTGCATCCCGATTGCGTGAACTTTCAGAGACCCAAGGCTTGCGTGGCTCGATTCTGATTGCCAAGGAAGGCTTGAACCTTTTCCTGGCCGGATCGGATGGCGGAATTGAATCCTTCGTCGAAAACTTGCGCGCCGATCTGCGATTTGCCGACATCGTGATCAAGCGCAGTCGCAGCGAAACACAGCCGTTCGCACGACTCAAGGTCAAGGTGAAGCCCGAGATCATCAGTTTCCGCAAACCCGATGCAACGCCTTTGGTCGGACGCGCCCGTGCGGTCGCGCCTGCGCAACTCGCACGCTGGATTGCGCAAGGTCAGGACGACCAAGGCAACCGCCTCGTTCTGCTCGACACCCGCAACCAGCAGGAAGTCGCCTATGGAAGCTTCAGCGGAGCGATGACACTCCCGATCAACAAATTCACTGATTTGCCGAACGCAGTTTCCGAACAACGCGATGCGCTTGATGGCGCAACCATCGTCAGCTTCTGCACCGGCGGTATCCGTTGTGAGAAAGCCGCGATCTGGATGCAAGCCGAAGGCATCGAGAATGTCTATCAGCTCGATGGCGGGATCCTTGGGTACTTCGAGCAGGTAGGTGGGTATGGCTATGAGGGCCGCTGTTTTGTGTTTGATGAGCGCGTGGCGCTTGACAGTGAATTGAAGCCGCTGGTGAGCGGGCAGGGTGCATCGTCTGATTCGTGATGTCGCTTGGTTGGGATCTCCGAACTCAGAGACACTACGGATAATCGACATCTCAAATTTTCCGTCGCCCCTGCCCTTCGACAGGCTCAGGACAGGCTCGGCTTCGCCGAGGCAGGGGCCCAGTGCCT